>CALCSS010000164.1 GCA_937893835.1 uncultured Fidelibacterota bacterium | reverse complement strand
AGGAGCACATCGTTTTCATGATAAGAAATTGGATGTCACCTCTGAAATAAAAAAGTTGATGGGTGATGATTTATTGAAGGTAACCGCTCCAAGCAAAATTCATAAAGATGGTAGAATGATTGATTTTCCAATAAACCTTTCAAATTTATTGGGGAATTTGAGTGTAGGTCAGATCTTCAATATATTGATTGAAAACCTATTCAATATGAAGTCATATGAAAATGGTTCAACAAATTTTAAGGAACTATCATACCGTACCTATGGGAAGACTCTTTCTGATCTATTCCTGATCAATTATACAGAAAAGTTATGGGGAAGACCTGCAGAGGTTCTACAAGATGATATTTCTGGGAATCGATTGAAGAATCTTGATGTTGGTACCATGATCAAACAAAAACTATTTGGTTCTGATCATTATAAGAATTTGGATGGGTCTTTCTATTATCCCAGAGATGGATTTGGATCTATTTTTGAATCACTGGCGGATCACATTGGTGATAATAACATACACCTAGATTCTCCTGTCAATAAAATATTACATGATGGAAATAAGATAACAAAGCTAGTATGTAAAAATGAGGAAATATCTGAGACTGATATTGTGATCAGTTCTCTACCAATCAATACAATGGTAGACATTATGAGTCCAGTGCCTCCAAATGATATCATGAGTGCTGTTAAAGATATAAGTTATAGGAACATTAAGATCTGTGTGATCTACTTGGATATTCCATTTTTTTCTAATAATGCATCGATATATTTTCCTGAGAAAAAATTCAATTTTACTCGCATATATGAACCAAAAAATAGAAGTGCTGATATGGCACCAAAGGAGAAGACATGCATAGTCGTGGAGTCTCCCTATAGCAAAGATGATGAGCTATCATCTAAGAGTGATGATGCGGTCTTTGAAATGGTCAGTGGCGACCTGATCAATACAGGACTTCTTGATAAAAATCAGATTATTGGCCATAGTATATTGGATTTGAGTAATGCATACCCGATACTCGATGTTAACTTGAAAGAAAAGAAGAAAAAGATACTATCATATTTAAATGCATTTGACAATATGCATCTTATCGGGCGCAATGCTCAGTTTCAATATCTCCATATCCATGATATTATCTCTCATGCTAGATCTCTTATTGATGATATCTCATGATCTGGTCACCAGTTTTGTATATTCTCATCAATTATTGTTTTGATTAGGTCGATATGAGTATCACTATCATTCAGGCAGGGAATGTACTCGAACTTTTCTCCACCATTGTTCAAGAATAACTCTCTGTATTGAATACTGATCTCCTCCAATGTCTCTAGGCAGTCCACGCTAAACCCTGGTGAGATGACCTGGACGTGCCTCAGACCATTTTTTGCCCCATTGACCAATAATCTATCAACATAGGGCTCTAGCCATTTCTCTGTTCCAAATCTGGACTGAAATGCAACTTTGAACTCTCCTTCTTCAAGATTCAATTGTTTCGCAGTAAGTCGTGCGGTCTTTTGACAAAAACAATAGTATGGGTCTCCTTTTTCCAAATACCTTTGTGGCATGCCATGGAAACTGAATAGCAGTAGGTCTGGTGTACCATTTTTCTTAAAACTTTGATCGATACTCTCTACCAAGGCCATTATGTATTTATCATGATCGTGATACCCTGAGATAAATCTCAAGTTTGGCATCCAGTTGATATTATTTGTATGACCACTGATAACATCAAATGTACTCGATGTGGTAGGTGACCCTGCTTGAGGATATAGAGGTAAGACCAAGATCTTTGAAATATTCTTCTTTTTTAAGGTATCCATCGCATCTTGGATTGATGGTGATCCATATCGCATGCCAAGGATAATGGTCATATTTTCATCGAGATCATTTGATAATCTATTTACAATATTTTTTGAAAATACCATTAGAGGAGAACCCTCTTTGGTCCAGATGGATCTATAAAGTTTAGCTGATCTTCTTGGCCTGATATTTAAGATGATACATTTTAAGATTGGAATCCAAAGTATCCTAGGCAGATCGATGACCCGTCTATCCATTAGAAACTGGTTCAAGTATTTTTTTAGATCCTTTTTAGTAGGAGAGTCAGGCGTTCCCAAATTGGTGATGATCACACCAATATTTTTATTACTGTATTCGTCTTTCATTTTAAGGATTTTTATTTTTGCTTATGAAGCAAAGAATATCAAGAAAATATATTATCAAAATATGCATTTACATATTTAGCAATAAGTCCAAATTACTTACTTGATAGATTACGAAATTATTAATGCTATTAATACTGAGAACAAGTCTCAATAGTAAAATATTTTTAATTAATAAGCGTTTAAATGAAAAAGCCAATTACATTCATTATTCTTATTCTGATTCTATCTTGCAACTCTGGTAACGAGACAAATGAAAGAGAAGTCTTCAACCAAAAGGTATTAGCATTTACATTCTTGAGCGAGTATCATCATCAATTACACATAATGATAGGAGAAGAAGGTGATAAAATGAAAGCGTTTTTTGATTTTAAAAATGCACCTATTCTTCAAACAAATGTTGAATTGATTCCAGTAAATAATGCCCTGAGAAGAATCAGTGATGTTCAATCAGATCATATGAACGTAAAGAGACTGGATTATCTAGCTGATTACTATCAATCGGGCCTATCAATGCAAATAGAATCAATCCTCATAGGATATGGTTTTAAAGAGGTTTTTTCTATTGATAGAGTTATGCACATTTATGATGATTTGATTAAGAATTGATTACTAACTTGATAGGAAATTTAGAAATTATCCCGCAACATTTTTTTAACTTCAGCCTCATGCATTTCTTCAGCAGCTATCTGAGTTCTAGCAAATTCTTCCAACATTATGGAACCACCTTCAACATTCTTCAATAATTCATAATAGGCCTTGACCGCTTCTCTCTCATGTTGGAGGCATTCATTTAAGATATCTTCTGTCGTGTGCTTATGAGTCTCAAGTAGGTCACCTATCTTTAGAGTAGGGTGTTCACCCAAACTTGTAATATGTTCACCAACTGCCTCTGCATGGGCCAATGATTCTTGTGCCTGTTGTCTTAGCCATTGCACCACTGACAGACGATAGGGCCCTTGTACCATAAACGCATAGTGAGTGTATTTAACAACACCGGCCAGCTCATGTTCCAATACTTGATTCAATGAATCTAGAACCTTTTTATTATCCATTTGATCTCATTCCCATATTTTTACTAATGATGATTCTATCTACTAATTTCATAAAACCCCACAACAAATTTAATAGATAAAATAATTTCTCATTATTCATTTTGAAAAATATTTACTATCGTTTTAAATTTCGACTTAGGATTCGAACATATTTAATTATGTCAATTTCGGAACGACAACTAGAAGAAAGAAAAATGCGTCAAAATCGTATTCTTGAAGGTGCGCTGAGTGTCTTCAAGTCAAAGGGTTTGGATGGCGCTACCATGGATGAGATAGCAAACGCATCTGGCTTTGGCAAGGCAACACTATACTATTATTTCAAATCAAAAGAAGAGGTCTTTTCAGCAATTTTAGAGGATGGATGGCAAAACATATGGGAGTCACTTGAACCTGTCATAGCGGAACAGGAATCCCCACGAAAGACATTCGTGAATGTCCTTATAAAAATAGCAGAGAATGCCCAGAATCGCCCAGGTTTGTTTGAATTTCTTTTCAATGTGCCAAAGGCGATTAAGTTAGATGACCAGCCTTGGAAGGACTATCAACATCGACTGTATGCTGTTATCCAAGGATTACTTGAGGATGGTGTTAAAAAAGGAGAGTTCCCGAAGGTTGACCCTCAACTAATGTTCAAGGCCCTAGGCGGTCTTTTCATGGGACTGGTATTCATGGGAGATAGAAACGAACCTGTTACTGACAAAGATGTCGAGAGCCTGTTGAACAAATTGATCACTGATCCAAATTTGAATAATTAATCAAATAATTTCTTTTATAATCATATGTCCCGTCTATTCTTTCTAGTAATTCTTTTGTCTGATCTATCAGGATATTCTGTATCCGGAAATGTATTTGATTCAGAGACCGATCAACCGCTAGGGAATGTAAATGTTACCATTATTGGGTCAGAAATAGGTACAACGACCAACAACCAAGGGAAATTTCAATTGAATGACATAAATGCTGGAGATCAAAGCATTTCATTCTCATTGATCGGATACAAGATATTTTCCATAAGTCTATCATATGGTGCCAGTGATCAGGCCTTGAAGATATCTCTTGAAAAAGAACCACTACAGTGGAAGGCGGTCAATGTCATGGGCTTGATTCCATCTAAACATTCTCCTGAGGTCACAGAAATTGTTTCATCGGACAAGATCATGAACACAGATCAAGAGACCCTTGGTACTCTCTTAGGTAACCTGCATGGAATAGAGGTTCAAAGCGCACATGACTATGGACGAAACGTAAATGTCTCCATAAGAGGGTCTTCTGATTTCAAGCCTGGTGGATATAATAATCGTGTTTTATTGTTGCTCGATGGATTTCCTATTTCCATACCTAATTCCGGTTCCTCTGATTGGAACGCGATTCCATTTGAGACTGTAAAACATATTGAGGTTGTCCGGGGTCCTGCATCCTCTGTATATGGTCATAATTCAATGGGTGGCGTTATCAACATTGTCACTCGATCAGGTAATGGTCTAGATCAATGGGTTCCTGAGATACGTTTTGGTAGTTATGGTTCGAGATCTTTTTCATTGGCATATACAGGTGACACTCAAAAGACAAATATCATTGGATCTTTGGGGCATGCCAATTCCAATGGGCATAGATTCAATTCTGGCTATGAACAGACTCGATTTTCAATGAAAATAAATAGATCCTTACCGAAAGATCAAAAGATGCAATTATCATATATAGTGTGTAATAGTTTTAATGGACAACCTGGTTTTGTCTATCCTGATAACCCTGATCTTGTTTCATACAGAGAGTCTTATCGATTGAGTAATTATCTACAGCTATATTATAAGCGCATGATAAATGAATATCTTTTCTCACTATCATTGGCAACAAATCATTTTAAAACGGATTACAGAGATCGTGATGATACTCCTGTTGATGAATCTCGTGATAAGACAAACTATAGAGACCACAGTTATATGGTGAGAGGTCAGTTACAAAGATTTTTTAATAATGGTGACAATATCACGTTCGGTTCAGAGATATCATTGGACCAATCAAGTTCAAATGTCCTTAGAAATATCTATGATCAACCTGAACAACGTACCACGGCCGGATTTGTACAATACAGGAAGAGGTTATGGAGTAGCCTGGTATTGGACATAGGTATTCGCTTTGACTCTCGCGATGTGACAGGAGGTGAGGGATATAGTGTAAAGAAATTTGAGGCCTTATCTCCAAAGATAAGTCTCTTTTATGATATAGATCCTGGTTTGACTACATATGCATCATATAATAATGGATTCAGAGCGCCATCCATATCAGAATTATTCTTGGAATACGAAAGTAGTTATGGCCTTTTGCTCCAGGGAAATCCCAATTTGAGGCCTGAGTCATTGACCAGTCTTGAGGCAGGGATAAAGTATCAGAAGAAGGATATCTCATTCTTTGGAAATATGTTCCTTAATGAATACAGGGACATGATCGATTTTATCTATACCATTCCTGTTACATCGGTCAATCGAGAGATGGTGAAAGGTAAGGGTATTGAATTGGGAGCGAATGTCTATTTAGAGGAAATAGGTTCAAAT
>CALCSS010000163.1 GCA_937893835.1 uncultured Fidelibacterota bacterium | reverse complement strand
CATGGGTCATAGAATTACGTTATTATTGTTATCGCTTTCATTTTTTTCATGCCTTTCGACCAATGCGATCAAGCGATCAAACCATAGAAGTGAGATAAATACTCATATCAATGCATTGATCGAGAAAAGTGAACTCGACATGTCTCTCAGCATTAAGATAATCTCTCTTGTCGATGGAAATAGTCTCTATGAACTAAACAGTGAAAAACTGATGATACCCGCAAGCAATGTAAAACTGATCACATCAGCAGCTAGCCTACATTATTTGGGAGAAAAACACATATTTGAAACAACGATCTTGAGAGAGGGTGATAATCTCTTCCTTGTTGGTGGAGCTGATTCAGGATTGTCCATAGAGGTACTTGATTCTCTTGCAATCATCGTATCAAGACAGATGGAGTTCATCGATACTCTTTACCTTGATGAAGGTCTCTTGGATTCAATGCACTATGGAAAAGGTTGGATGTGGGACGAGGGTTCAGAAAAGCATTCAGCACCCATCAGTGCACTCACATTGAATAATAATTGTATTGATTTTGAGTACTCTCCTAATGAATTAGGATTGCCTGCAAAGATCAATCTATATCCAGATACCAAATATGCATCCACCACCAACACCTCATTAACCGTTAAGGACACGATCAATTTTAAAAAATTAAAGATAGAGAGAGACTGGAGAGGGCAGACCAATCATTTTAACATCACCGGTGAGATACTTGAATGGAGTGAAAAGGATACCATTAAAAAGAACATCACTGAACCAGGTCTATTTGTGGGAACAGTTTTCAAAGAATTGTTGGAATCCCATGGCGTTTCCATCAATACATTGCACACTGCCAATGATCTACATTCTCAAGATACGATCGCAGTGCATTACTCTGAACCGTTATTCACTCATTTAGAGGGCATGATGCATAAAAGTGAGAATCTCACTTCTGAGTTACTGATGAAATCCATAGGAATCAGTGACTCGACGAATGGAAGTTGGCAAAGTGGAATACATAAAGTGAGGACCTTCCTATTCGATAAGGTCAATATTGATACAAGTTCATTGAGAATAGCAGATGGTTCTGGCCTATCACGATATAACCTACTGAGCACTGACCAAGTAGTTCAATTGTTGGCTTATATGTATGAGACCGATTATAAGGACAACTTTCTTATGGCCCTTCCACATGGGGGTGAAAAAGATACCCGACTTGAGGAGAGACTTATTGAATCACAAGAAAAGATATATGCAAAGACAGGTTCAATATCAGGAGTTACATGCCTCTCTGGCTACGCTTTTAGTCCTAGATATGGGCCATTGACATTTTCTATCATGATCAACGGATTTGTTGGATCATTAACACCATATAGACAGCTTCAGGATGAGATATGCAATTGGCTGGTACGGAGTTAGAGGGGAGTTACATGCGATATTCAATTATAATGATAATATCAATGCTCTTCGTCAATAATTGTGCGTCAATAGGCAAAGATAAGATCGATCTTGAGAATAGACTAAAACATTTAAGTGACAAGTACATTCCAGATAATTCCTTGGCAGTAAATGACATAAGCCTGAAAGAAGAAAATGGTTATTTGACCGTCAATGGTAAGACAACAAGCAGAGAGTTACACGACCGCCTTAGTGCCTTTTCTGATTCCCTTTCCTTTAGGTACGAGGTAATGCTACTTCCTGACCCTGCACTAGGAGATAGTGTCCACGGCATTATTAATGTAAGTGTCACGCCAATGAGAGAACGAACCTCTCACACTTCCCAGATGATCGATCAGGCAATCATGGGAAATTCAGTTAAAATACATTATGAGACTGGCGACTGGTATCTATGTCAAACACACTATGATTATGTTGGCTGGATCACCAAATCATCGGTTTATAAATGCCAAGATACTTATAAGACATACTGGGAGCAGAATGCAAACTATCGATTGAAAGATCTAAACACCACTATCTATTCTGAGCCTAACAGACTAAGCATACCCGTTAGTAATGCTATATTGAATAACCGGTTGATCATAGATGAAAGTGTTGCTCAGTGGCATAAGGTTATGTTACCGGATGGTAGGATTGGCTTTATTGGTAAAGAAAATGTGGAATTGATTAGTAAAGGCCTTGATACAAAAGAGCATGAAGATCTTATTATTTCCAATGCGCTATCCATGAAAGGGGTACCATATCTTTGGGGCGGAAATTCATCAAAGGGCAATGACTGCTCAGGATTTACCCAAACTGTCTTCAAGACTGCGGGTATTCAACTACCTAGAGATGCTAGGCAACAGGCACAAATTGGTAAACTGGTCAAGATCGAGAATCTAGAAAAAGGCGACCTCTTATTTTTTGGGAGTGGAGAGCGTGTGACCCATGTTGCCATCAGCATGGGAGGGACTGATTTCATTCACCAAGGTAGTAAGCTAGAGGGTAAGGTCGACATTCATTCGTTAGACCCTGAGTCACCTATATACAACAGCTACAGAAAAAAAACACTATTATTTGCAAAACGAATAATTGCCCTATCTACTGACTAAGGAATTTTTAACTCCCCTTCCACACAGAATAGTATTTGGCTTGAGTTTTGGTAGGATCTTTCTTCCTTAATAGCCGGTGTTTATACTTTTGATCTTTATATTCAAGGGTGTGAGATATTTCTATGAATTCGTCATCCCTTTTTACATTAATATCAACGATCGTTCCTTCTTGGAATGGATACCCATGATCATCATATAAAAGTGAATCTAGTTTTGATGTGTTGACCTGGTCACCGATCTGAAATCCTCTTTTGTCTTTTTTCCCCACCTTCTTTATCTCTCTATATTTACCAAAGGAGAACACTCTCGTCTTTGTACCATAATCACTAAATATTCTTTTGGGAACATCATGCTTACCTTTTTTTGAATACTCTACACCTATCTGGGCAAGACCGCCTTCGATGTCCAGAGGGACCTTACCCTCTATATGTTCAGAGAACCATTGTCTTAGGTCTGGATGAACCAAGGCCGTGAATTCATCAAAGAACTCCTCTTCATCAAAGGACTCTTCAGGACCATATTGATCGGACAATTCCAATATAATATCCTTTAGCGTCTTCCTTCCATCGGTCAAACGAATGATCTCAATATCCAACAGGAGACCGATCAATGCACCTCTCTCATATACTTGCCAATAATGACGACCATATTTTTTATCAAAGACATTCTTGCTCATTTCAGTGAATGGAATCTTCTTTTCTGGATAGTGTTGTGCTCTAGATATCTTATCTCTGATCTTTTCACTAAAGAATTCTCTTTCTGTTATTAGGCCTGAACGTACAAGAATAAGATTTGCGAAATACTCTGTTATGCCCTCATACAGCCAAAGATGTTTAGACATTTTTGGATCAACATAGTCAAAGTTTCCGATCTGCTCACTGTGAAGATTTAATGGCGTAATGATGTGCATGAACTCATGGAGTGCGACACGCTTGATCATGGATGTAAAGGATGTATCACCAAAATCAGATAATACATAAAAGGATGAATTTCCATGTTCCAATGCTCCAGCACCCAGTAATGATAGATTAGACCACGCTGTCTTTATCTTTTTGAACAGTCCAACCTCCTTTGATCTCATTACCTCCATGAATGCCTTTCCATCTCTAAGATATAATATGAAATGATATTCATCTACAGGCAGTGAATCAATAAAACCAGATACGGCATCCATTGAAGGCTGTATCTCTTTTTTAATGACATCTGCAAACCCTCTTTCTCCATTTGCATGGTATGACTCTATGAAGACCTTTGTATTTGCGACCATGAACGTAGAGGTATCAGGGCGTGAGATCATGATCGGGCAGTCAATTAAATGGTGGTAGTCCCTTGCTTTAAATTTTAATCTCTGGCCAGTAGATTCTTTCAAAGGAAGAGCAGAAAATGAGTTCATTCCCTCAGGGACTAAGAATGATATCTCTAGAGGTACAATCTCCAATCCATCAAAGAACCCAAACCAGCCAGAAGCGTTGACCACAAAATTCAGTGAGTCTTCAATATTGGTTCCACCCATGGGCCAGATCCTTGTCTTTGCCTTGGGATGATCCCATGTATCATTCACCCAGTAACTTATTGTTGAAAGATCTTTTGCATTTGATATCTCAAAAGAATTCTTACCGATCTTAATAGAGGTTAGTCTTTTTCCCTCACTATCAGTTGCAATTATACTATCTATCATTTCTCCATAGTCTAGTTCCTTATAAGTCCCAGGAATCGTTTTAGGGAAATGAAAGATTACCCTGTCTTGGCCTAGATCTTTACATTCTAGGGAAACCATCGCCCTATCTTTTTCAATTTTTGTTAGATCAACTTGGTAAAGATATTGATCTAAGTGGTAATCATTAGTGGGTACATACTCAATCTTTGGAATACTCGAAGAACAACTTATGATGAGTAGTATTACAATGAAACCAGTTGGCCTAAATCCAATGCCTTTTTTTAGCATACTATTGATCTTAGATATTATCCTTGGATGATTCAAAAGATACTTTGATCAGATTATCCTTTGAATCCCTATCCACAAATTTATATAGTGGATCTATGCCTGCCTTGAATGGTTTTTTATCTAATGTGATCTTAAAGGTAGAAATACTATCGGTAATGAAAACCTTCTCCGTATAGATAGGTACTTCCTCTTCATCTTTGATCTCTTCCCCAAAGACACCAATCTCTAGCCAATCAGCAAGTTCCGCAGTTGTCTGTACACCGAGGCTATCAGAGTATACCTTTTTTGACTCCACCTCAAGATCAAGGGTATAAGTACCATCTGGGTTTTCAAATGCAATTGCTTCCTTTGCCTTGTTCTCATACAAGGTGATCTTTTCAAATGTATCGGTTATGAGATATTGTAGATCTTCAGGTGTCTCTTCCCTTATGGTAGAAATAAATTGACCTATGTTTGGATATGGATCATGCTCATATCTAAACCTATCAATGAATTTTCCTAGAGCCCTGTTGAATCTATCTATCCCAATAATATCTGACATTGCATACAGAGTGTGACCGGCCTTGTTGTATACAATATATTGTTCGTTACCCTCAGTAGATATGATGGGAGGCTCTTTTGAATCAAATGCTCTACCATCGAGGTATTTATCTAGTTCATATTTCAAGAATTTTCTTAATTGCTTGTCCCCTCTTTCTCTTGCCAATAAGGATATTGCAGAATATTCAGATAGTCCCTCGCTCATGAAGTTTGCACCTTTCACACTACCTCCAGATACTTGATGGGGCCACCACTGATGTCCCATTTCATGGGCAGTAACCCAGAATGGCATGTCAAGATTTTCTGGGTCATCCGGATCAACGTCCATGATAAATCCAATTGCCTCTGAAAATGGTATTGTATTAGGAAATGACTGTGCAAAGGATGCATATCGAGGAAATTCTAAAATTCTACACTGCCTATATGGATATGGACCATAGATCGATCCATAATAGTCAATGGATTTTTTCAATGCATCCATCATCGTCTCTAAATTGTAGATATGCTTAGGATGATGATATATCTCAAGACTGATGCCATTGTGCTCTTCTTTTAATACCTGATACCTGGCAGAGACAAAGGTGAAAAAATTAAATATTTGATCATCCATCTTATAATGAAAGTATCTCCTGCCCTCTTCCTGCCACTCTTTTTGCAAATACCCTGGCGCCATGGCAATCTGATCTAGATCCGTACTCATGACAGCCTCGAAATTGACCCAGTCAGCATCATCTCCAAGCAGTGCATTCTGATTACCTTTCATGTCATCATGGTCTGGCAGTTTCTTTCTCTCTTCAAGATCATATTTTTTTCTCACCAACTTTTGACTTAGTTCACGTCCACCATTATAACCAAAACTAGGAAAGAGTGAGCTACTCTGTATCATGGTGCCATTCTCAACAACCAGTAGGTCTACGCCACTATTTCTGAAGCCTTTTCTTTTTCTTTCACCTGAAAACTCCAAGGTGAACTCATCTCCTGGCTGAATGGGTGGATCAAATGCATACATCTTCCAACCAAGTGTACTGTCATAGAAAACAAGTTCACTGGGTCTCCCCCAATCATATTCATTGTACATCCAATCCTTTTGGGCAGTATAAATCGTATCAATCGGAACATCATGTTTATTCTTCAACACGTATGTCCCACTAAAATCCAGACGTGCTTCTTTTGGAAAAAGGTCAACACTACAATTAACACTGGTTATCTTTGGCTGTGGTTTCCCCTCATACTTTTTATATGCCTTTTCAAAGTCCGCTGACTGCTTCTCCCAATGTTTTGGAGGATAGAAGTCATTCAATATATTAGTGTTATAGAAGATGTATCCTCCCGATCCAAGAAAAAGGATGGAAAAGGTTAAGATACCATAACTAATTGACGGTGATAAGCGAATCTTGGCCTGTTGAATTCGAGATCTGATGTCCCCGATCAACCCTCTTTTCCAAAAAAGATTTGATAAAAAAGCAAATAATACGGCACACGATCCCCAATACAACTTATACCAAAGCACCTTTGAGACATACGGACTAAAACCATTCATGTCAGAATACATTGCACCTGCCCCTGAACCATAATAATAGAGGGTATGGCCAAACCCGAGCATTCCCTTGAACATCCCAAATAGGAAATACAGGACAATGATGAAATGACCAAGATATTTATTATTGACAATGGTCTGAATTGTAAAAGCCAAAACACAAAGTAATATGAAACCGGTCCAGTCCAATAGGAAAAGACGCTTAACATATAGATGAATATCATAATCAAAAAACCCGTGCCAGGTCTGTATACCTAGGCCAACCAACATCAAAACAAATAGCATGATCCCAGGAATCAGTATCAATGCAATTAATTTTGAGATCATTGGAATCCAATTGGGGACTGGATGTGCATCCATGATACTATCGGCCTTTAGTTCTCTCTCTTTCCAAATGATCTGGCCAGAATAAAATATGATCAAAATAAGCATGAAAAGATCAAAACTACCTGTCAATGAACCAAGCACCCGGTAAGTGACTGGCAATATCTTTATACCATTGACACTATCTCCAGCCCACTGGTTCATTATCAAAAAACAGATCGCTGTAAATAATATTCCCTTAAAATAAGGATCTAGGAAGGCCCTTCTGATCTCAAGAATGACCTTCGCCTTGAATTGGTTTAAAAGAGTTGATCGATCAAATATGGGTCTATAAGGAACTGATTCTGTGTTGTCCGGTACTTTGACAGTTTTATCTTGACCCTTCTTCTTCTTTGTTTTACCAGCGATATGAGCAAAATCGAATCTCTTGGTTCCGATAAAAAGAAACAATATCCCTATGGAGATCCAGATGACACGATTCATTAACAACCAATTATCAACTGGTAGGAGCAGTGTATTCTTCTCAGCAGGTGTCCAATAGCGAGTTGCATCTGATACCGCATTATCACCAAATGGGTCAAGTAGTGCAGCAAGCCAACGGGTATCGATATCAGATAGGAGTGATCCAGCAATTATGTATCCAAAAAATAGAACAATTGCGCCTAAATATGTTGGGAGCATTCTCCTAGTTAGGATCGCAAGTGTGAAAATAATACTACCTATGAAAAAGAGATTGGGAATGACAAATACTAAAAATGGCTGCAAATAAGCATCAAATCTAAAAGGACCAATTCCTTCTTGATCAAGATAAGGCATTAAAAAGCCCACAAATAGTCCAATTGATACCGTCATTTGTACCATGATATTTAATATAAAGGCACCACCAAATCTTCCTATGTAATAGGAGGAAGGTTTAATTGGTTTAGTGAAAAACAGTGGATGCATGTTGGTCTCAAAGTCTCGGTACGCAGCATTACCAAAAATGGCAGAACATATTATTGTACCAAAAATTGTGAAAATTGTCTGGAAACCAGCTATGGTCAATGGTGCATTCCACTTGGTGTTATCCATGACCGCGCTCGCACCAACTATTGCTCCTCCTAATATGTTTACGATCAAGAAAGCAATACTGAAAAATATGAGGCAGTAGACCCAAAATGACATTTTTTTAAGACCCGACTTGATCTCAAATCGTAGTATGTTCAATAACATTTATCTAACCCTCAGATCTGAAAATCATTTATGGTTGCAAAATAGAGATCTTCTATCTCTGGCTCATTGAGTTTGAATCCCTTCATAGGTTCACCATCTGATAAAAGACGAACTTTTACCTTACCCATGTATA
Organism: uncultured Fidelibacterota bacterium; assembly: GCA_937893835.1. Taxonomy (GTDB): domain Bacteria; phylum Fidelibacterota; class Marinisomatia; order Marinisomatales; family UBA1611; genus NZWG01. The sequence goes on along the minus strand of CALCSS010000163.1, from coordinate 404 downwards.
GCCTTGAGGATATCAGTCTTTCATCATCATTCAAGGTTTCAGTAATATCTTTTTCAACCAATCCTTGCCAAACCTTACCCTCAAGCCTTTTAATTAATTCCAAGGGTTTACCAGAGAGTTTTAATTCACCATTTAATATGATGGCCATGTCATTACACAGGTCACTTACATCGTCAACGATGTGTGTAGATAATATTACAATGACATTCTCCCCTATCGCACTTAGTAGGTTATGAAATCGATTGCGCTGCATTGGATCTAGACCAGCAGTCGGCTCATCAACTATAATTAGTTTTGGGTCTCCTAGCAGTGCCTGGGCAATGCCAAAACGCTGCTTCATACCACCTGAGAACGTTCCCAATTTTTGGTCCTTTGATTCCCATAGATTTACCTGATAGAGAAGA
>CALCSS010000162.1 GCA_937893835.1 uncultured Fidelibacterota bacterium | reverse complement strand
ATATGGTGCAGAACCTTTGGAGGCAGATGATACACATCGTTCATTGAGCAATGGTGATATTCAAATAAATAAGACCACAAACACTATCTGTGATGGCTTAAGGGCACAGATTGGTACGATCACATTTCCAATAATAAAAGATAAGGTCGAAGGTATTCTTACGATAAAAGAGGATGAAATCATTCATTCAATGAGGTTAATCTGGGAAACTATGAAGATCATAGTTGAACCATCATCTGCAATAACTCTTGCAGCAGTTATAAAAAACAAAAATACATTTAAAGGAAAGAGAGTTGGACTGATATTGTCTGGAGGAAATGTTGATCTAAATAATTTGCCTTGGTAAGCTTTTTAAACTATATAATTTCACAATAATTAATACTAATGAAGAAAATAATTACAATTGTTGGACCCACTGCTAGTGGCAAGACATCATTGGCTGTTAAACTTTCTAAAAAATTAAATGCTGAAGTCATTAGTCTAGACTCAAGGCAACTTTATAACGGTATGCCAATTGGGACAGCTCAACCAACAGATAAAGAGATGGAAGGAATTCCGCATCATTTGATAGGTTTTAGCGATCCAAAAGAACCAGTGTCTGCAGGAAGTTATGCTAAACTTGTAATAGATAAAGTTCGTTTCATTCAAGATAATGGAAAAGTACCTATCATTTGTGGAGGAGCAGGACTCTACTATAGAGCAATAAAACGAGGCATATTTAAAGATAGTATATCAGACAAAGGTCTACGGGAAAAACTAGAAAGATCTTATGATGAGGATTCTATTGCTCTGATGGAAAAATTGAAGATTATCGATCCTGATTATGCAGACATAGTTCACATAAATAATAAAAAGCGACTTGTTAGGGCATTGGAGATTTTTGGAGCAACTGGTAGGTCACCTAGTGATCATTTTAATGAACAAAGTTTCAACCCCTCTCAGTGTCTTGACTTGTTCACTGTAGTGCTTGATTGGGAGCGTGAAAATCTGATTAAGAGAATAGAAATAAGGCTAGAACAAATGCTATCCTTGGGATGGGTCGAAGAGGTCAATGGTCTTTTGGAAAAGCAAAATAAAGGACCATCATACTATCCTGCCTTGAATTCTATAGGATATAGTCAAATTCAATCATATTTAAATGGTGAGAAAAATTATGATAAAATGAAAGAAGAGATTCTTATAAAAACTCGTCAATTTGCAAGACGGCAAAGACAATGGTTTAAAAAAGAGAATACTGAGCTTTTGCTTAGGATGGATACCCTAGAAATAAATGAAATTGTTCAAATACTCTCTGGATTATTTAGAGTAATTATATAATTTAACGAGCTTTAAAATCCTTTAAATCAGTCCAGTGAGGCTGGAAAGGCAGAAGATATACCTCCGTGATGAATTAGGTGTTCTGTCGGAGGTTTTTTTATTTAGGAGCATATGTGAAAAAAATAGTTCTAATGAACAAAGAAGCAGTCGCACGATCAATCACACGTTTGTGCCATGAAATTCTTGAAAAGAATGTTAATTCCAAGGATATTGTTCTTATTGGGATACACAATCGTGGTGTGCCGCTTGCTCAACGAATCCAAAGTAAGGTCAATGAAATGATTGGAGTACAACTAGAACGAGGTTCACTAGATATTACTTTTCATAGAGATGACTTCAGAGAACGCCTAGTTGTACCAGAGGTCAAAGGTACTGATATTTCATTCACATTAAATGATAAAGTAGTTATTCTAGTAGATGATGTATTGTACTCAGGAAGAACTGTAAGAGCAGCATTAGACGAATTAAATAGTTTTGGTCGTGCATCAATGGTTCAGTTGGCTGTTCTAGTAGATAGAGGTCATCGTGAGCTTCCAATAAAAGCAGATTATATTGGGAAAAATATTCCAACCCATGAGGGAGAGCATGTTAATGTGACTCTAGAAGAAACTGATGATATAGATAGTGTATTATTAATTAGAGAGAAAGAATAATCATGCTTGAGCAAAAACATCTATTAGGGCTAGAAGGCTATCCAGGTAAAGACATACAAACCATTATTGATACGGCATTTAATTTTAGAGAAGTATTGGATCGTCCGATAAAGAAAGTCCCATCTTTACAAGGTGTCACAATTGTTAATCTATTTTTTGAGAATTCTACTAGAACTAGGATCAGCTTTGAATTAGCACAAAAGCGACTTAGTGCAGATACTGTGAACTTCTCAGCGTCTTCTAGTAGCCTAAAAAAAGGTGAGAGTTTTAAAGATACCTCTCAAAATATTGAAGCAATGAAGATTGATGCTGTGGTCATGCGTCACCCAACTCCAGGGTCTCCAAAGCATCTTACAAATTTCATTGATTCTGTAATTATTAATGCTGGTGATGGTACTCATGAGCATCCTACCCAAGCCATATTGGATATGATGAGCCTATATGAAAAATTTGGAAAATTAAAAGGTCTAAGGATAGGGATTGTTGGAGACATAATGCATAGCAGAGTTGCTTTGAGCAATATTCATGGTTTAAAGACAATGGGTGCTAAAGTAACTTTATGTGGACCACCCAATCTCATTCCAGAACATATTAATGATCTAGGTGTTAGTTATTCCAATAATCTAGATGAGGTTATTGAATGGGCAGATGCTTTGAATGTTCTTCGTATTCAGAAGGAAAGGATGGGGAGAGGATTAGTCCCTTCTACGCGTGAGTACAGATCATTTTTTGGCATAACTAGCGATAGGATAAAAAATCATAAAAAGGAAATAGTTATCATGCATCCCGGACCAATGAATCGTGGTGTCGAGATTGATGGTTCAGTTGCAGATGGCGATCAGACCATTATTTTGGATCAGGTACTTAATGGCGTCGCTTCAAGAATGTCAATCCTATATTTACTATGTGGTGGTAAAACAGTCGAAGGAGTATAGATAATGGGTCTAGAAAAAATATCAAAAAATGTATTACTAAAAGGTGGCACCATTGTAGATCCATACCATAATAAAACTTATAAAGCAGATATATGGCTAAAAAATGGTGATATATTTGACATTGGTAATTTTGATATACCTAGTTCATCTGATATTATTGATTGTACTGGTAAAGTTGTAACACATGGGTTTTGTGATCTGCATGTTCATTTTCGAGAGCCTGGTAGAGAAGATAAAGAGACTATAAAAACTGGTTCAATTGCAGGAATGGCTGGTGGGTTTACAAGAGTTTGCGTCATGCCAAACACCAATCCTCCACTTGATTCACCTGAGTCAGTTAATTTTATAATGAAGAAAGCACAAGAATGTCCAATTCATATTCATCCTATTGGTGCAGTCACAAAAGGTCAAGATGGTAGGAACCTTACTGAAATGGGTTTGATGTACCAAGAAGGTGCTGTTGCCTTCAGTGATGATGGAATTCCCATACAAGATGGCGCTATGATGAGAATAGCACTGGAGTATTCAAAACTCATAGACGTTCCTGTAATTAATCATGCTGAAGATGAATGCTTACGTGCAGAAGGGGTCATGAATGAGGGCAAAATATCAACTCGACTTGGTTTACCAGGTAATCCAGACCTTGCTGAATCTTCTATGGTGCATCGTGATCTTGAACTTGCAGATTTCACTGGTGCGAAGATTCATGTTCCGCATGTTAGTTCAGCTAAGGCTGTTGATTTAATACGAAAAATGAAACAACAAAACGATAATGTTACAGCAGAGGTTACTCCACATCATATATTTTTCAATGAAGAGGATTTGATCACATATGACACAAATCTAAAGGTTGCTCCTCCAATTAGGTCAGAGATTGATAGAATGGCATTAATAAGTGCTGCTAAAGATGGTACCATCGATTGTATAGCAACTGACCATGCACCTCATACTGTTGAGGATAAGGAAACAACATTTGATCTAGCATCATTTGGAATGATAGGGCTAGAATCTTGCTTTGGTGTAGTAAATAAAGTTCTTTGTAAAGAATCAAATATGAATCTTATTGACCTCATATGTCTTTTAACAATGCAACCAAGAAATTTAATGGGATTTGATAGCGATTTGTTCTGTAAGGGAAGCTCAGCGGAAATAACCATCATTGATGCTGAGGAAGATTGGATTTTTTCTAAAGAACATATTAAATCTAAATCGATTAATTCACCCTATATTGGGAAAAAATTAATTGGTAAGATCAAGTATACAATTTCTAAGTCCCATATATACAAAAATAGCTAATATCTTTTTTAAGAAAATTCATTGACTAGGGGAAGAGCAAAAGTCTAAGTTCGCGGGCTTTATTCGAAATGAAATGAAGACTATATCAATAAAAAAATCAGAGATTAACAAAGACTGGTGGATAGCTGACGCTGAAGGTCAGGTCCTTGGCAGGTTTGCATCTAAAGTTGCACAAATCTTGAGAGGTAAGCATAAAGTAAACTTTACACCTCATATGGATATGGGTGATTTTGTTATAGTAATCAATGCCGAAAAGATTAAGGTCACTGGTGATAAAGAGACTGACAAGACCTATTTCAAGCATACAGGATATCCCGGGGGAGGTAGTGAAACAAGTTTGGCAGAACTTAGACGATCAAAACCTGAGAGGATTCTAGAAAATGCTGTTAAAGGAATGTTGCCTCATAACAGATTGGGTCGCAGTATTAATACTAATCTAAAAGTGTATTCTGGGACAGAGCATCCACATTCTGCCCAACAACCTAAATTGCTAGAGTTATAAAGTTATGTCAGATACAACATTCTATGGAACAGGTAGGCGAAAAAGATCAATAGCGCGAGTGTATTTAACCCCTGGGAAAGGTCATATAAAGGTTAATGGCCAGTCCTTCAAGGACTATCTCTGTAGAGATACCTTGGCCACAATCGTATTGCAACCGCTAGTTGCAGTTGAAGGAGAAAAGTCCTACAATATAGAAGTCAATGTTAATGGTGGTGGACTTACTGGACAAGCAGGTGCAATTCGCTTAGGTATTTCAAGGGCGCTTCTTGGCGTAAATAGTGATTATAGAACCATTCTTAAAGAAAAGGGTTTTTTAACACGTGATGCTAGGAAGGTTGAACGAAAAAAACCTGGACAACCAGGAGCAAGAAAAAACTTTCAATTCTCAAAACGATAAAAATATGGCTGAAGTAAAATTTGAAGATCTATTAGGTACAGGAGCTCATTTTGGACATGTTACCAGAAAATGGGATCCAAATTTTAAACCGTATATCCTTCTCGAAAAGAATGGTGTACACATCATAAATCTTGAATCAACAATTGAATCAATAAATAAAGCCTGTGGCTTTGTAAAAGATATAGTTGGTAAAAATGGTGAAATACTATTTGTTGGAACAAAGAAACAAGCACAAGATATTGTTCAACAAGAGGCAGATAGATGTTCAATGTTCTATATTGTCGAACGCTGGCTGGGAGGAACACTTACTAATTTTTCTACAATTAAAAAAAGTATCAAGCGCTTAAAAATGCTCGAAAAGGAAGGGTCCAATCTCTATGAGAATATGACAAAGAAAGAGACCCAAATGCTTAATCGTGAAAAAGTGAAATTAGCTGATCAACATAGAGGAATAAAAGATATGAGGCGTTTACCAGATGCGCTGATCGTTGTTGATGCACAATATGAGGATACAGCTATAAGAGAGGCCAAAAGATTAGAAATACCCGTAGTTGCAATTGTAGATTCAAATACAAATCCGAAAAAGGTAGATTACCCTATACCAGCCAATGATGATTCAATGAGAACTATACAACTCATCATATCTGCATTGGCAGATTCAGTTCTGAATGCTAGTGGAAAATCTTCAGAAGAAGAAACAAGAACAGATGAAACCGAAACCAAAGATTCTGTTCAAAAAACAACCGTTCGAAATCTTTCTGAAAAGGATCAACAGTCATCAAATGAAGAACTGGATGATGTAAAACAGGAAGAAGAATAAGATGGGCATAGATGCAAAACTGGTAAAAACTCTTCGTGAGAAAACCGGTGCGGGTATGATGGATTGTAAAAAAGCACTGGTTCAGTCAGAAGGAGATTTAAACAAGGCTGTAGACAATCTAAGAAAATCTGGTATTACAAAAGCAGAAAAGAAAGGTACTCGTGACACAAGGGAAGGTCTTGTATATTCCTATATTCATGCTGGTGGTAGACTAGGTGTATTATTAGAATTAAATTGTGAAACTGATTTTGTAGCTAAAACGGATGGATTTACAGAACTTGCTCATAACCTTTCTATGCAAATAGCTGCAACCAACCCCGTTGCATTAGATAGAGAATCTATAAGTGACTCATTAATAAGCAGAGAAAAAGAGATTTTCACTGAACAGGCAAAATCCGAGGGAAAACCGGAAAATATCATTGAAAAAATGGTAGAAGGAAGACTCACTAAATTCTTTCAAGAATCATGCCTGATGGAACAGACCTATATCAAAGACCCAGATAAAAAGATTAACGATCTCCTAACAGCGACCATTGCAACATTAGGCGAAAATATTTGTATTAATCGCTTTGTTCGATTCGCAATTGGCGAGTCACCCTCCGTACCAAGTAACGGCCAAGTATAAATCTTCTAGATGGCCGAGCCCAAGTATAGCCGAATACTCCTGAAACTATCAGGTGAAGTATTGGCTGGAGATAAAGGTTTTGGTATTGATTCCGAAAAAGCATCTTATTTAGCAAATGAAGTTAGGTCTGTATATGAACTAGGCATAGAAATTGGCCTCATAATTGGAGCTGGAAATATTTTCCGTGGTATTCAAGCGGCTGGGAATGGTATGGATAGAGTAACTGGTGATTATTTAGGCATGCTAGCTACAATTATGAATGCTATTACTGTACAAGATGCCTTAGAAAAAGCCAATTGTGATACACGTACATTATCTGCGATAAATATTCCTCAAGTGGCCGAACCATATATAAGAAGGCGAGCCATAAGACATCTTGAAAAAGGTAGAATTGTTATTATCTCTGGAGGAACGGGTAATCCCTTTTTTACTACAGATTCAGCAGCTGCTCTTCGCGCAAAAGAACTTGGCGCTGAAATTGTCATAAAAGGAACAAAGGTCAATGGTGTATATGATTCAGATCCTATGGATAATCCGAATGCTAATAAATTTGATTCAATATCTTTTTCCAAAGTTTTAAGTAACAATCTTAGGGTTATGGACCTCACTGCGATTACTTTATGCAAAGAAAATAATCTTCCAATTCAGGTATTTAACATCAATAATCCAGGAGACTTGAAAGAACTTGTATTGGGTGCTAAAATAGGTACATTAGTAAAAGAGGTATAAGTGATGATTGATGATATTATCAATGACGTTAAACATAGAATGGAACAAGCAGTCTCCCATGCCAATATGGAGTTAAATAAGGTTCGAACCGGCAGAGCAAATCCAGATATGTTCAATTCTTTGGTGGTTGACTACTATGGGTCGATGACTCCATTGAATCAGGTTTCTACTATATCAGTACCTGAACCTAGACTCATTACTTTGACCCCTTATGAAAAAACCTTAATTCCAATCATAGAAAAAGCGATTATGGATGCAAATATGGGTTTTACTCCTGGTAATAATGGAACGGCTGTTTTAATACCAATTCCTCCATTAAGTGAAGAGAGGAGACAAGAATTAAATAAATTTGTACATCAACTTGTTGAAGATGGTAGAGTCGCCGTTAGGAATGTCAGAAGAGATGGTATTCATAGACTTCATGATCTCGAAAAGGATGGCCATGTATCTGAAGATATAATTAAAGATAACGAAGCAGAGATTCAAAAGATAACTGATGAGAATATTGATAAATTAAATTGTCTTCAAAATGATAAAGAGAAAGAAATCTTGGAAGTATAATTCAAATCAAAAGAATATGAATAAAAAAGGCCCATTTATAATGGGCCTTTTTTATTCATTATAATATTTAAACAAATTAATCACATTTAGACCAACCACATTCTCGACATGTCAGACAACCACTTTCATTTAGAACACTATGATTGTGACATTCAGTGCAAATCATCATACCTTGGTCTTCAGTTTGCTCTTGCGCTAGAGTAATTCGAGGCTTATCTACATTTGATTCGATGCCATCATTTAATGGTTTATCTTTTCTTTCGGATAAATAGTCATCAAGTGCCTTTCCAATGGCATCTGGAGTTGATAAGATAAGTCTACCATCTTCCCAAGTAGGATTTGGTCCTGATATACCTTTCAACTGCCTGACAATTGCATGGGGATCAAGTCCTGACCGTAGTGATAGTGAAATCAATCTACTAATTGCCTCTGATTGAGCAGCAGCATTACCACCTGCTTTACCAATTGTTGTGAATACCTCACATAACCCATTTTCATCTTCATTTATAGTGATATACAATGTGCCTTCACCTGTACGTATTCGTCTTGTAACACCTGAGGTCTGGGTTGGCCTTGTACGAGGACTTTTGTCAATCTTAGTTTCTAAGGCCATCTTACTATTCTCAGCTTGTTCTGTAGCGCTATTTTCTTCCTTTTTTTCAGTGATTAGGATGCCTTCTCTACTACCTTCACGATATACAGTGATTCCTTTGAGACCAGCCTCATAAGCGGTCAAATATATATCTGCTATTGTTTCAACTGTTATATCCTCAGCTAGGTTAACGGTAGAGGAGATTGATGAATCGATATACTTTTGAATTTCACCTTGCATTCTAACTCTAAAATAAGGATCAATGTGATGAGCTGTAACTACATGGTCTGGTAAACTTTCATCTGTTCCAAATAGAGTTTCAATGATGGGATGATAGACGGTATACTCTCGAAAGGATTTTCCATAACCATCATTTTCCTTAACACGCCTTTTATATGATGTTGCAAAAATTGGTTCTACACCTGATGTCACGCGTGCTACGATCGCTCCACTGCCAGTAGGAGCAACAGTTGTGAGTGTGCAATTTCTTATGCCATTCTTTTTTATCTTCTCCTGTAGAGATTTAGGTAAGTTTTTGACAAATTTACTTTTGGAATATCCTGCCCAATCAAAATTAGGATACTGTCCTTTTTCAACAGCTAATTGAGCACTGGTCTCGTATGCAGTATCTCTGAAAATCTGCATGATTTGTTCGATGGTCTGCAGTGCATCTTCGCTATCATATTTTATACCTAAACGAACGAGCATATCACCCAGACCCAATATGCCAAGGCCTACTCTTCTATCATTTGTGGCATTTTGTTTTTGGTCTTCTAAGGCATGGCGATCCATGTTGTAGTCTACTACGTTATCTAGGAATCGAGTACCAATTGCTACCGTCTCTTTAAATTGGGATATCATAAAATTTCCATTTTCATCAACAAATCTTTCTAGGTTAACTGCACCAAGATTACAACATCCACCATCGGGTAATGGTTGTTCTGCACAAGGATTTGTTGATACCAATGGTGAGCAATATTCTGCATTATGGTAGTCTTTCATAGTATCCCAGAATAGAAGACCTGGTTCTGCACTTGAATGCGCATGTTCTATGATTTTATTCCATAATTCCTTTGCTTTAACTGTTTCATAAACCTCACCTTCATAGGTCAGATCAAAATTCTTATCTTCTTTCACAGCTTCCATAAAATCATGTGTCAATAAAACTGATATATTAGAATATTTTACCATATCTACGTCACCAGTCTTAATGCTGATGAACTTATTGATGTCAGGGTGGTCTATCCGTAGGGTTTGCATATTTGCGCCTCTACGACCATGTTGCGCTATGGTATTTGTATTTTCACTAAATAGATTCATGAATCCTGTTGGACCGCAAGACTCTCCTCCAGTTCCATTAATAGCTTTTCCAGATGGCCTTAGTACTGAAAGGTCATGACCGCAGCCACCACCATATTTATATGTTAAAGCTTCATCAATAATTGTATCATAAATAGATTTAATGGAGTCATCTCTTACTGCAACAACATAACAGTTGTTCAATGTTGTTGTGATGTCTTCTCTACCTGCACCATGCATAATGCGCCCACCTGGTACAAATTTAAAATCTTCGAGGATAGAGAAAAATTTCTTTTCCCATTTTGTTCTTAGGGTTTTTGTTTTTTCAACTGATGACAATGCAGTAGCCTGCCTGGTCCAAAGTTGGTAGGGATGCTTCTCCCAAGGTGCTAAATATTTTTGTTTGAGTACATCAGAACCAAGATTGTCATCCTTATAATAGTCTTGAATAGTATATTCTTGCGGTATGTTTTCACTTGCTTGATTTTCTAATGCTGCTACAGGCGGTGCAATGGGATTTTCAAGAGGTTTTTCCCCTGGTTGATTAACTGAGAGGTCGAGTTCCATTGCTTCTGCCATTCTATATTCCTATTATTCGAGAGTACGTACTCAAATACATGAACTCTCGTTTAGTTACAAATAAAAAAGGATGAAAAATGAAAGCTTATTAAAACACAAGGTTGGCTAAAACGAATATAGAAAAATGAATATAATTGACACAAGCACTAAACTGGATAAATTGAAAAAAAACAATCTGGAGATGGCCAATATTATCTTTGATAAAACATCATATCAATATTAGTGTAAACTCATAAGGCAAAATAAAGAAGAAGTATCTATCCTAGAATCATAGTTGAAAGAGGACTAAACTGACAGTATATATTAGTTTTCTTTTTCGATGTTCCAAATGTGCGAA
>CALCSS010000161.1 GCA_937893835.1 uncultured Fidelibacterota bacterium | reverse complement strand
TCTTATTGAGGTAAATAGCACCATTATCCTTTTATCATACAATTTATGAAGATGATAAATAACGTCTCCTATTCCATCAGGAGAATTTGACAACTCCTTTGAACCTCCATACTGATAATAAGTAACCTGCTCATTATAAAAAAAAGGACTTAAGAATTCTTTTGTTACAACGTCTCCAATATCATCAAGACCCACTCTACGTAAAAAATAATCAAATGAATTTTGTACCTTAAGGGTCGCCGATGTCAGGATACAACTATCCACCTTCTCAAAGAAGGTTCTACGAAGTGCATCCGATACGTCTATCATGGAAGCATGGAGTGAGACAATAAGAACATGGCTCCCATTTGAACGACGTCTGTATTCCCCCTCGATCCAATAGACCCATTCTGGGTCTTGATTTTCGGTCAGGATGATCAATGAATCCAGCAAACCTGTGACAGTATCAAGTCCCCTGTCCAATGCTGAATGCAGGACGGGGTATTCTGTACGCTTATTGTCCATCTCTAATACGATCTTTTGAATCCTATTGATACCAGTTAGGATTTTCTCGAGGACCGACCTCATATCTCGAATTTCCTTTTGAATAGGCGCATGGACCTTGCTAGTGTTTCCAAATATGGGTTGATCCTGATAAGTATTATTCGGATTAAATCTATTCTCATTTTCCTCGGTCAATCCATTCATCATCTTTTCGAGACAGGTTTTTGCATCATTGACAGAATCCTTCAATTTATCACGCTGCTCGCCGATCTCTGAATTGACGTCACTGATCGACTGTATTATGTTGTTCCACCGTGCAGAACGAGGAAAGGAGGGGTCAATGGACTGTAAATGATAATTGACCTGCTTCTCATCCCACTCCACCTTGAATTGGTCATATGCAGATCTAATCAGATTATGTGCCTCATCAATAATGACAGCATTATATTCTGGTAGCAATCCTTTTTGAACAACATCTGTCATCAATAATGAGTGATTGACAACAATGACCTGAGCCTGAAAGGTCGCTCGCTTTAACCTACCATAGAAGCATCCATCGTGCCGACCACATATCTCCCCAGTGCAATACCCTGAATCACTACAGATAACCGACTTAAGCCATGCCCTTCTAGCATTAAAAAACCCAGCACACTCTACCATGTCTCCGGTTTTGGTCCAATGCATCCAAAAAATGATCGGGATCAGGGCCTCTAAATCAACTGGGTCCAATGTTCTCGAGTCAGATATCAACCAATTGAACCTGGTTATACAAATGTAATTTTTTCGTCCTTTCAACATTACCGCATTCAACGGTACGTCCAAGGCCTCGGCCAACATGGGAAGGTCCTTATGGAATAATTGATCTTGTAGATGTTTCGTGTGACATGCAATGATGGTTGGCCCATCTTCCTCAAAATTCACAGACCGCCTTATTGCTCCGAAAAGATAGGCCATTGACTTGCCAAGGCCCGTCCCGGCCTCGATAACGCCTTTGGCATCATGCTCGTCGATCATCTCATCGATCATTTCAGCATATCTCTGTTGATTTGGACGATTCTCAAAATTGGGATGCGATCTTGACAGCAATCCATCAACACCAAATACCTGCTCAGATGATATATCTAGTATATCATTATTACCGACATGGCCATATGTATTTGGCTTAGACTCCCTGGATCCAATAAAATCCGCGAGTCCAGACCTCATATCTCCCTTCTTTGTCAGTTCATTGCCAAGATCCACATATAATTTCTGATTAGGAATGGATGACCCCTTGATCATTGAGTTCACCTTTGATATGACCTCTAGGGGATATTTAGAGACCTCATCAATTAACTCTAAAAAAATAAGGCCCGTATTTTCAGTATCCTTTTCCGCACGATGTGCTCCCTTGGATGAAAGGCCAAAATGTTCAGATAACGCGCTTAGATTGAACACCGGTTGCTCAAACAATACACTACGCGCGAGTTGAAGGGTATCATACTGAGCATTGTCTACATCGTCTCTTCCCAAACGCTTGCATAGTTGGGTTAGAAATCTATGATCAAAATGGATGTTATGAGCGACCAATGGATGATCGCCAATAAATGATAATAGATCATCAATGATGACCTCCTCAGAGGGTGAAGAACGTACCATCGAATCTGATATTCCGGTTATCTCAGTGATGACGGGTGGAATCTTCATCTCGGGATTGACCAGCTCCACATATCGATCAGTGATCTCACCATCAATGAATTTTATTGCTGCAACCTCAATGATCCTATCACTTTGATGATCGAGACCAGTCGTCTCAAAATCAAGTGCAATAAAGCAAGATAGGTCTAGTTTTTTAAGAAGCTCTTTTCTTTCCAAGGTAATCGCCCTATATCATGATAAGAGGATTTTAAAATAGAACATGGGATTTGATAGATCATCTCTTGCGATCTCATTCGATAGCATTCCTGAGATGATCTCCTGTACCTCATCATTCCTAGCCGCACGTTTGATGACAAAATTCAATAAGAAACTATAACGTGCAAGTTTTTGAAGCTTTGTACTCGTACCAAGCTCACCACCTAATTCTTCCCAAAGTAATTTATCATACTCTTGAAAGACATCTTCAGTGAATTCCCTATTGCTCGTTGCCTTTTTTGCGATCTGCATCGCATATTTTGCTGAGAGCATTGCATTGCCAATGCCTTCACCTGTAAATGGGTCGACCAGCCCCGCTGCATCACCCAAGAGCATGAAGCCATCCCCATGGTTTTTTCGATGGATGCTACCGAGTGGAAGATTCCATCCAGTAGGCCTTTCCAGTGGTCTTGCATTCTTGAAACGATCTTTGAAATGATCCGAGCGAATGATCTCTTCTAAGATCTCCCCAAGCGAGCGATCTTCTTGTTTTGCATCATCCTTGCTCAATCCGATACCGATGTTTGCCCTACCTTCGCCTGCAGGAAATAGCCAAAAAT
>CALCSS010000160.1 GCA_937893835.1 uncultured Fidelibacterota bacterium | reverse complement strand
AAAACCTACAATAAAACCAGTGAGTAATATTGTCATCACAAGTAAGATGTGTTTTCCTCCAGGAAAGGAGAGTCCAAATGCCATTCCCTCATTTGTAACATATGTAAAGTGAAAAACATCCTGTATGATGGGTTTGGATTGATACAATTCAAATGATGTTCTTACTTCCCACTTAGACCATTGATCAAGGGCCACTATAGCTACAATAAGTCCGTAAATAGACATATTAGATCAAATATTTAATTTATCATTTTCCTTGCACTGTACACACTTGGTCGCATTAGGAACCTCCATCATTCTTTCTTCAGGTATGAGTTCCTCACAAATTCCGCAGATTCCAAATGTTCCATCTGCAATCCTCTCAAGAGCCTTAGTAAGGTATTTATAATAATCTGTTTCTCGATTCATAAAATGATATCCTTTCTCTCTCTCATAAGAGTCAGTTCCCGCGTCTGCCATATGCACACTATATACTGAATCTTGAGACATACTGGCCGTACCACGAGTATTATGATCCAGGTTCTCCTTTATGTCATCCAGGTCATGTTCTACATCGTCTAATTTTGCTTCAATGCTTTTTTTGAATGAGGCTAATTTTTTTTTCGAATATTTTTTTGGAGGCATAGATCAAGTCCTAATTTATATTTTTTTTAATGTAATTGAATATTCTTTACCATTTAGTTCAACTTTTTCGGTATGATCACCCTTTTCAATTCTATCTTTAATATTATTTGTCAAGGTCTCAACTCGAAAATAGTCTTCAAATTTACCTAATGCATCGATGATATGGCCATCAAAATCCCATGAAATCTCAATCCTGTCTTCAACTGCAAATCCTGCATTTTTTCGCATTGACTGCACAAAACGTACCACATCACGAACTAAACCCTCCATTATTAAATCCTCGGTAAGTTCCAAGGCAAGTCCGACAGTGATTCCATTACCACTTTCTGCAGCAAAGCCTTCAGTCGCCTCTGTCTCGATGAATGCATCTTCTCGTTCAATAATGTAAAGGCCATTGGATAGTCGTAATTCATCCTCGGATTGAAGTTGTGCCACCATTCGAGCCGAGTCTCCTTCTTCAAGTAGACTTCTGATATCAGATAAACCCTTACCATATTTCTGTCCTAGGGTTCGAAGATTGGGTTTGATCTTATAAGAAATTAATTGATCAGCCTCTGTGATACGTTCCACAGATTTAACATTTAACTCGTCAAGTATTATGTCCTTATTATCTAAAAAGAATTTTGCAATTTCATTATCTTCTATCGCAAATGAGACCTTGCTCAATGGTTGTCTGGTCTTTATCTTGGACCTGCTTCGAGCAGAACGTCCAAGCTCAACGCATCTCTTTAATGCATCAACATTCTTTATTAGATCCATGTCAATCCATGCTTCATCAGACTCTGGATAGTCACATAGATGAACACTTTCAAGCGAACTTTTTTCTGAGTTGACAACAAGGTTTTGGTAAATGGTCTCCGATACAAATGGAAGTACAGGAGCAATCGCTCTTATTATGTTGGTAAGCACATGGTAAAGGGTCGCATAGGCTGAATTTTTATCTTGATCATCTTCTGATTTCCAAAATCTTCTACGATTTCTTCGAACATACCAATTCGATAATTCTTCGAGGAATATATCAAAGGACCGCATGAATTGATCGACCCTGAAATTCTCCATTGATCTTTGTCCATCTCTTATTAGAACATGCGTTTTTGCAATTACCCATCTATCAAGAATGCTCAGTTTATCTTTCTCAAGCGAATTCAAGGTTGGATCAAATCCATCAACCGCTGCATAGGTGGCATAAAATGAATATACATTCCATAACGTTATGAGTTTTTTCCGTACCTCATCTGCAGGACCATATCCAAATAACAAATTCTGCTCAACATGCTGAAGCGAATACATCCATCGCATCACATCGACACCCATCTTTTCAGCTGCATCATCAAACCAAATCGCATTGCCCCAACTCTTATGCATTTCTCTTCCATTCTCATCTTTGACAAGAGCATGGCCTAATAATGTTTTAAATGGTGCCCTACCTTCAAGTTCTGCAGACATCGCCAATAATGAATAGAACCAATTTCTAAACTGGCCTGGAAAACACTCCGTAACAAAATCTCCTGGAAACCAATCTGACCAATATTCTTTGTCAGAGTTGTACTTTAAAGTTGAGAAAGGCACTATGCCAGCGTCTAACCATGGATTACCTACATCTTTGATCCTGGTACCGATCAAGCCTGTTTCAGGATGCTTTATCTTGACCTTGTCGATCCAGGGACGATGTGGTGAATTCCCATCAAAGTCTTCCCAACCCTCAATCGCAAGATCTTCGAGTTCCTCTTTCGACCCTACAACATAAAATGAGTCATCTTCAAACACCCATATAGGAAGTGCCAGACCCCAAAATCTTTTTTTAGATATCATCCAATCACCCATATTATCTAACCATTCATGCTCTCTCTCTTTTCCCCAGCTAGGAATCCATTCAATGTCATCTACTATCTTTTTGATCTTATCACGCCAATCCATATTGATGTACCACTCATCCACAAGCCTAAATACAAGTTCATCCCCAGACCTCCAACAGTGAGGATAAACGTGGGGATATTCCTCTGCATATACAAGAAAGGCTCTATCTCTCAAATCATCAATAATTGCAACGGTGGTCTTTTTATCGGTTGCCAATAGTCCTGTCAACCAACCAAATTTTTCGATGAACCTTGACTCATCATCCAATGGCGCAATATTGACGAGGTCATTCTTTTTCCCAACAGAGTGATCGATATCTCCACATCCAGGTGCCATATGGACTATTCCCGTACCTTCACCTGCGACAACAATATCATTGCCTATACTATCCTTTCCAGGGTCAATGACCTTATGATGATCTGCAGAGTTTATACCTTTATCTTTTAGGTCGTCATTCACGTATGGGTATCCACCCAACTCATTCTGTGCCTCAAGATCATCATATGGGCCTTCATACTCCCAGCCGACCATTTCACTTCCTTTTACTGTCCCTATCTCTTCGTAGCCTCCTCGCTCCTTGAATATCTGGGCTAAGGTCTTGAGTTTCGGCACACCGTCAACCCACTGCTTCTTTTCTTTGAACTGTTTATCTAGTCTTTGAAATTCAAGATTATCCTTCGCAAAATAATAGATCGAGTCGTCATTTGACTTAAGTTTGACATAGTCTAGGTCCTTGTTGACTCCTACTACTACATTGGATGAGAGGGTCCATGGTGTCGTGGTCCAGATCAAGAGGTATTCCTTCTTCTTCCCCTTGATTGGGAATCTTACAAATACCGATGTATGTGCAACAAGTTTACGCCCCTCGATGATCTCCATCTGTGAGTAGGAAGTTCCAGACCTACCACTCCAAGGTACAACATCTGTTCCACGGTACACCTTACCCTCGGTCCAAAGCTTCTTTAAGAATGACCATATTGTATAATTGTTTTCATCCGACATTGTATAATAGGAATTATCCCAGTCCATCCAATATCCAAGTCGTTTTGATTGCTCGGTCTGTATGTTAGAATATTTTTTGACACGCTCCTTGCAAAGATCCACAAATTTTTCAATGCCAAACTCTTCAACCTCACGCTTTGACTCAAACCCTAATTCTTTTTCAACCTCGATCTCAACCCATAACCCTTGACAATCAAATCCATTTTGGTATCGTAATTCAAAACCACGCATGGATCTATAACGATTGTATATATCCTTTAGAGACCTCCCCCAGGCATGGTGTACGCCCATTGGGTTATTTGCCGTAATGGGTCCATCAATGAAACTCCATTTCTTCTTGCCCTTATTAAGCTCACGTCGTTTTTCAAAAATGGAGTTTTGATTCCAGAAATTGAGGACATCGTGCTCAGATCTAATAAAATCAACTTTAGTATCTACTTTTTTTATGCTCATGAAATCACTATAAGATAAATAAAATGAGGTGTCGAATTTATCTCATTGATAGAACCATAGTCACGGATGTTTTATAAATAAAAACGCCCCAAATGGGGCGTTTTTATTTAATTCGAATCGTCTGGATTTTCTATAGGTTCAAGGTAAAATATCTAGAACCACCGCCTGGTTTCTTTACTAAAAGGAGTACGGTCCCCTTTTGCTTGGATTTCTCTACCAAGCGATCAAACTTCTTTAACGAATCCACCTTCTCAGTACCAACACGTTTTATTATGTCCCCCTCACGAATTCCTTTCTCATATGCCTCACCCTTTGGATCGATACGAGTGACAACAAGAGCATCTTGATCTTCATCTATTTCATATTTTTTCTTTAGAGATTCATTGATCCTTTTAAGTTCCAATCCAAAATTATTATCATTGCCTCTCTTTCTTGTAGCGAATTGTTGCGGATTATCAGGAAGTTCTTGTAGAGTCACCTTTACTGTTTTTGGTGAACCATTCCTGATTACCTTGACCCTATTGGTGCTCTCTGGAGCTGATAATGAGACAACATTCTTTAGGTTAGCAGTATTCATGATCGATCTACCATTGAATTCAACTATGACATCTCCCTCTTGCATACCTGCATCCTGAGCAGGGCTAT
>CALCSS010000159.1 GCA_937893835.1 uncultured Fidelibacterota bacterium | reverse complement strand
CCTATAGAGTGAGAAATCAGCTCCTACTATGATGTCACTGGTCTTTGAGATGTTATGATTGAACTGTGTGTCGCCTCTTAATACATTATTTGTCAAAAAATCTTGTTTCATGTTCTTTGAGACAGCATCGTAAATATCACTATTATCACGAAGCATTGTATAGTAGACGGCATCTGAATTCCAATATTTCTTCCCCTTGGTATTAAGATAATGGAGCCTTGCATAGTATCTGTCAGATGTGACCTTCAACCAGACAGATGACGTATTGTAATCAATGAAGTTTAGTCCTGCATCAAATGGCAAATAGGAATGGTTGAAATAATATTCTGCACCCCCTGCTATCTCAAGGTCTCTATTTGGCTCATAGTAGAAGGCCATGTTAGACTTTCTCCTTACCATCTGCCTTTCAAATTCAGTGTTCATGACCATCCTCTGCTCAGTATGGTTCCAGACACCATCCTGATTAAGATCGTTCCAAGCAGTAGGTGAGGTTCCTGATTCGCTCCATATGATCGCATCCTCATGCTGGTCTTGAGTAGTTATGATACCATTCATGTCATAATCCTGTCCAAAGTCTCTGGGATATGACCAGTCATAGTTACTGGTGACCTCGCCAGAGACCTTGAACCCATAATTACCGATCGTCTTTGCGTACCTGAATCTTTGGGCTGAAAACTGACTTGACCCAACTGTGAGAGCCATTATCCCTCCATTTGAATCCTTGATATGTCTTGTGATTATATTTAATAGACCATTATGCGCATTGGGCCCATAGAGCGCAGAACTTGGTCCAAACACGACCTCAGCCCTCTCAATATCCTCGCTAATAAATGGGTATGAGTTTCCATAACCGATGAAAAAGGTCGGCTCCATATAGTTTGCACCATCAACCAAAGAAACAAATCTCCCATTAAAGGCAGACATGAACCCTCGAACATTGATCGCTGTCCTTCCTAGCCCTGCTTGATAGACCTCAACTCCACGTACGGTCTTCAGCACATTTCCAATATCACTACTAATGTTACGCCTTATACTCTGATTTGAGACAGCCGCAATAGTGATCGGAGCATCTATGATCTTCTCTTTTTTCTTACTAGCAGAGACAACTATTTGATCTGTCTCCAGTGCATCCAATTCTAAAACAAAATTTACATTATCGTGGAATGATGCTTTGAGTATATCCGTCTCAATATCGTCATCATCTTCGTATAGTTGAAGTTTGGCTGAGAAGCTATTTCCCGATATGCTCTCATCCTCTGAATCAAATTCGGATATATACAAAACAAGTTTTTGAGATTTATACCCTATATAACTGACCATTATTGTATACTTGCCAGGTTCGAGATTTTCGATTTTATAGTAACCAGTTGAATCTGTAGTCGACCCAAGATATGTATTGGTTAGGATAACATTTGCACCATATAACGGATCAGAATTTGAATCCAATATAAGGCCTGAGATATAGTGTTCTCTTTGACCCAAAAGGAGTTGAATAAAAAGTAATATCTTTAATAATCTCTTAAAGAAGATATATTTGCTATGTTTATTCATTCTTAGGTTTAATTAAATAGATGAAACTCTATAAAGAATTAGACTGAAATTAGAACAGTTTAAATTGTATTGTAAGTGTCAGTTAATAATTAATAATTGTAACCAACCATTGGATTACAATTATATAGAAAATATTTAAGAATATTTAAAAGAAAATTTAATTTAAAAAGGA
>CALCSS010000158.1 GCA_937893835.1 uncultured Fidelibacterota bacterium | reverse complement strand
CTAGGATTTGATTCATTGGGGACAGTGAACTGGTATGTAAAGACCTTGGAAGACCAAGGTCATCTGTCACGTGTAAAAGGCCCCAACGGCAAGCGGGCGCTCATTTTAACCCACAAAGAGCACGCCACAACTACAAAGGCTCGTTTGCCGCTTCTGGGCCTTATTGCAGCAGGAGAGCCTATTGAGGCATTAGAAAACCCTGAGATGGTCGATGTCCCACCATCATTGTTGCATCCAGATCATTATGTTCTACAAGTGAGGGGCAATTCCATGATCGATGAACATATTCATGATGGGGACTATATTGTTGCCAAAAAGACCAGTACTGCTCATTCTGGACAGATCGTGGTAGCCTTGATCAATGGAGAGGCGACCCTTAAATGTTATGTCAATGGATCGAGTGGTGTGGAACTCCACCCCAGAAATCCAGATTTTCCAGTTATAAAAGTTGATTCTAAAGATGATTTTCATATCAATGGTGTGCTTCTCTATTCCTTTAGGAATTATTTGAACTAGGCACACCATGCATGATTGAAAGAGACGTCTTCCACATACGTCTTAAGAACATAGAACTACAGGCCGAGCGTCTGATAGACCCTTGTCTGAGAACGCGCCCCGTTGCAATCATTTCATCCTCTCATCAAAATGGAAGTATTGTCTGTCTTTCTGATGAGGCAAAGGAAGAGGGACTCGCACTTGGGATGAAGGTCTCTGTGGCAAGAAAAATGAATCACGCAGTCCAACTCCTACCTTATAATCATTCTCTCTATGAACGTATTCATCACTATGCATACCGATCTGTATCATTGTTCACACCTACCGTGGAGCCTCAAGGAATTAGTGAGTTCTTTCTGGATATGCATGGAATGCGGTCTATTAGGGCAGACATCCAGGATACAGGACTTTCCATCATAGATCGTGTTCGAGATCAGACAAGTCTTTCTGCGGTCGTGGGCATAAGTGCGAACAAATTGGTAAGTCGTATTGTGACCTCTGTCATTCCAGACCGTATATATAAAGTAGAGAATGGGAGAGAATCTCAATTCCTTTCACCTTTGAGACCATCTGTACTACCAGTGGTAAAGGAGGGTCATGTTCATCGAATATTAAAATTCTTATGGATCGATCATATTGGTCAGATCCAATCCATAGCAGTAAGGCCAGATCATTTTCGTATCTTTTTTGGTAACCATGCACCCGTACTTGACAAAGAATCAAAAGGGTATGATACCTGCCCAGTAAGACCAATGAAAATCAAAGATCATATCTTGGAGCAGACGATCCTATCAAGTGACACCAATGATAGAGATATGCTCCATGCACTAGTAAGAGATCTATCAGATAAAGTGGCATTTAAGTTGCGAAAAAGAAGGCAATTGGCCGACAAGGTTCGATTGGAGATTCACTACGTAGATGGTCATAAACGGCAACGAATGGGGTCATTTACGCGAATTGATGATGTGTCTGTCATGCATGTCTGTAAAATATTATTTGATGGTGCAAATGAACGTCGAAATCGTGTGAGGGCCTTATTGGTAGATGTATGGGAATTCCGTCCATATGTTAGTCAGGGAGATCTGTTCTCTAAAAGAGATGACCGCATTATGTCGCTATCCAATGCAATAGATGAGATTCGGTCAAAATTTGGAGTTCAGAGCCTACAAAATGCCAACGTTTTGCAAGCCTTGATGTGTGATCAATGTTCGTCCACCTGAACATTCATTCCATCTATTCTGCCATGAGAGGTCTGTTGTCATTGTCGGAGATGATGAACCTTGCCAGAGCATGTTCAATGGATACACTGGCCCTAACGGATGTGAATGGCCTGTGGGGATTTATTCGTTTTGTTCAGCATTGTCGCTCTGCAGGCATTCATCCCATTGCCGGAGTTAATCTGATCACACATCAACAAGAGATATTGATATTGGTCGAGAATCAGAATGGTTACGAGAATCTCTGTAGAATAATATCCGACGTTCATGATGACCCCAAAAAGGATATCTCTGATATTTTGAGAAAATATTATTCTGGACTTTTTGTATTGGGGCATGACACCACAACATTAACAGCATTATCCCGTTTCATACCTGACACTCATCTTTTCATTGAACTCAGGCCAGATTTACAAGAATCAACTATGAAAAAATTGTCGAAGGAGTTGAGGCTTGAGATCGTCGCTACGGGAGATGTCTATTTCAAGCATCAAAGTGATCATCAAACGCATATGATCCTTCGCGCGATCGATCGTAACAGTACATTGAGTCAATTAGACCCTATGGAGCATAGATCAGATCAGCATTGGTTCAGGAATGAGGCAGAGATGGTGCAACTTTTTCCTAATAGTCTGCATGCATTGAATAATAGTCGATACCTAGCAGATCGATGCAAGACCGATTGGTCATTCATCAATACCATTTTCCCTGGTCTTTCTCTAAAAGATACACATCGATCCAATAGGAAACTTGAGCATGAGGTATGCCTAGGTGCTAAAAAACGCTATGGTGAGATCAATGATCAAATAAGGCATCGAATTGATCATGAGTTGAATATCATCCATCAGAAAGGATTTGCGCCCTACTTCCTCATTGTAAAGGATATTGTCACACAGACCCGGGCCACGATCGGTCGAGGATCTGCCGCTGCTTCAATAGTGAGTTACTGTCTTTTCATCACTCAGGTCGATCCTCTAAGATATGGACTTCGTTTTGAGAGATTTATTCATCCAGAGCGAGAGGATATGCCAGATATCGATGTGGATTTTCCCTGGGATGAGCGAGACGATATATTGGACTATGTTTTCAAAAGATATGGTAAGAAACGTACGGCCATGGTCGCTAGCCAAGTTTTTCTCAAACCTCGATCTGCAATTCGAGAGGTGGGGAAGGTGCACGGATTGTCCAATGAGGAGATCAGGACGATCACCAAGCGTATTGGTTGGCATTCCTCAAATAAGAATCTACACCACTGGGTCAAGAATGATACTCGATTTTCAAATGTGGACATGGATGATACTATTGTCAATGTATTGCAAGAAAGCGAGAAGATAATAGGGGTGCTTCGTCATATATCAGTTCATCCAGGTGGAGTGGTCATTGTACCTGATGATATTCGAAGATACACTCCGGTCTTGATGGCCCCAAAGGGTGTTCAGATCGTAGAGTGGGAGAAAGATCAGGTAGAGGACTCAGGTCTCTTAAAGATAGATCTATTAGGTAACCGTAGTCTAGCAGTGGTTCGAGACACGATTCGTCACATCAACCTCAATCATGGAGATGGTGCACTACAAAGCAAATACTTGGACTATCACCATATACAGCCTATTGGCGATGAGAGGACTGAAAAACTTATGAGAGAAGGTAGGACCATGGGTGTCTTTTATATTGAAAGCCCTGCCACTCGACAACTCTTGTCAAAGGCTGGTGTCGTGGATTTTGAGCACGTGGTGATCTATTCATCCATAATTCGTCCAGCCGCCAACCGATATACGAATTTGATGCTGTCTAGAATACATGGTCAGAAATGGGATCTTATTCATCCTGATCTGGAAATTTTAAGAGAGAGTTATGGCATCATGGTATATGAGGAGCAGGTCACCATGGTCGTCATGACAATGGCAGGATTGGGCTACGCGGATGCAGAGGCACTTAGAAAGGCAATGAGCCGCGATTCCATGCAACACCTCATTCCCTCATGGAAGCAGAGGTTTATCAAAGGCGCACGCCATCGAGGTTATTCATCCAAGATGATAGAATGCACATGGGACATGATCTCATCTTTTGTGGGTTATTCCTTCTGTAAACCACACTCTGCGTCATACGCGATGCTGTCCTTTACTTGTGCCTATCTCAAGGCTCATTTCCCTGCGGAATTTCTAGCGGCCGTCATATCCAATCAGGGTGGTTATTATTCATCTTATGCCTATATGAGCGAGGCACGTAGATCTGGAGTTCAAGTATTGCTCCCAGATATCAATAAGAGTCATTATGAATGGCGTGGTGGTCATGATGTTATGCAGATGGGTTTCATGGCTATCAAAGGTCTCAGACAAAAAGCCATTTACATGATATTGGATGAACGAAAGGCAGGAGATTTTAATTCTCTAGATGATTTTTTATTCCGTGTTGAACTTGACCTGGCCGATGCCATGACCTTGACCAATGCAGGTTGCTTCAATGCGATAGCACCAA
>CALCSS010000157.1 GCA_937893835.1 uncultured Fidelibacterota bacterium | reverse complement strand
TCAATAGTAGGGAAGATGTGGATGTTGTTGCCATCAATGACATCTTTGATAAAGGAGCCCTAACCTATCTATTGAAATATGATACTGTCATGGGTCGATTTCCTGAAAAGGTGACTCTAGAGGGAGACATATTAACAACTGAAAGCCAGGCCGTAAAATTGGTCGCAGAGCGTGACCCATCAAGTTTGCCTTGGGGGGAATTAGGAGTGGATATCGTGATCGAATCCACAGGCATATTTCGTCAACGTGAACAACTTGAGGATCATCTTTCTGCAGGAGCAAAACGTGTGGTGCTCACTGTTCCATCTAAAGATGAGATAGACTATACGGTCGTTCTTGGTGTCAATCATGATGGGCTGCTTCCTGAACATAAGATCGTTTCCAATGCATCTTGTACAACCAACTGCCTAGCTCCAATGGCAAAGGTATTAAATGATTCATTTGGCATAGAGATGGGTGTGATCAATACCATCCATGCATATACCAATGACCAAAGACTTGCAGATGTGCCTCACTCAGACTGGAGAAGAAGCAGAGCCGCCGCAGAGAATGTGATTCCTACAACAACTGGTGCAGCCAGGGCGGTAGGCAAGGTGCTTCCAGAATTAAATGGAAAATTAGATGGGATTGCAATGAGGGTTCCCGTTCCAGATGGATCTGTCGTTGATCTTAATGTAAGACTTGAAAAAGATGTATCAATAGACGAGGTCAATGACGCTGTCAGATCAGCAGCAGACTCTGGACCCTTACAGAACATATTGCACTATTCAACGCTGCCAGTGGTCTCAACAGATATCATTGGAAACCCTCACTCTTCAATATTTGATGCGCCCTTTACAAGAGTGATAGAAGGGAACTTTGTTAAGACCCTCAATTGGTATGACAATGAATGGGGTTATTCCAATAGAGTTGTAGATCTATTGGGTGTGCTACACGCTCTAGACTAGCCTTTTAATTCTAATATATTCCTGTAATGATCCAATACATGCGGGTTGCTCAAAGCATCGCTATTGGTGACCTCTTCCCCGTCAATTATCTTTTTGACAGCGACCTCAACCTTTTTCCCATTGATGGTGTATGGAATTCCTTTTGTCTTGATTATCTTATTGGGTACATGTCTTGGTGAGCATTGGGTCTTGATCTGATATTTAATGTCATTAATCGTATCCTCATCCAGAGACATGTCATCCTTCAACATGACAAATAATATCACTCTTTGATCTCCATCCCAGTCTTGACCGATCACTAGACTATCCTCTACGTTCTCCATTGATTCAACGACGTTATATATCTCAGAGGTACCAATCCTAATTCCTCCTGGGTTCAGTGTTGCATCACTCCTACCAAAAATCTTTAGACCACCATCGGAAGAGATTCTTATAAAATCACCATGGTGCCAGATTCCGGGATACTTTAGAAAGTATGCATGTTGATATTTATCTCCATTTTTATCATTCCAAAAATATATAGGCATGGATGGAAAAGCCGAAATACAGACAAGCTCTCCTTTTTCATCAAGGACAGGCTTACCTTCCGGATCATAGGAGTGAACATCCATTCCAAGACCTCGACATTGGAGCTCTCCCTTTTTGATAGCTAGGGTGGGACTACCCAATGCAAAGCAGGAGATAATGTCTGTTCCTCCCGATATCGATGCAAGGTGTACATCTTTTTTGACATGGTCATAGACGTAGTCGAAACTCTCTCCAAGGAGTGGTGACCCAGTCGATAGGATCATACGTAATTTTGAAAGGTCTGCAAATTCTGATGGTCGTATCCCTTCTTCTTTGCATGCATCAATGTATTTTGCACTCGTACCAAATATTGACATTTCCAATTCATCTGCGAGTTCCCACATTTTCTTGCCACTGGGATAGAAGGGAGAGCCATCGAACAAAACAATTGTCGATCCAATGGAGAGTGAGGAGATCAACCAGTTCCACATCATCCATCCGCAAGTTGTAAAATAAAAAATGGTATCATTCCTTGTCAAATCACAGTGGAATTGCAATTCTTTCATATGTTGCAAGAGAGTTCCTCCTGCTGAATGGACTATTGATTTTGGAAGCCCAGTTGTTCCTGACGAATACATAATATATAGAGGGTGTTCAAAGGGTAATTGCTCAAATTGCAAGGGGTCTGATTCACAGTCCAAGAGTAGATCATATTCAACGCTATCCTTAATGGAATTTGATTTAATTGATCTCTCATCATCTATGATAATTACCTTCTCAACTGTTGGTAATTTTTCAAGGATACTGTTTAGTTTTTTAATTGAATCAAAATATTTTCCGTTATACTGATAACCTTGAGCAGCAAATATTACCTTTGGCTCTATTTGAACAAACCTATCTAGGACTCCCTTTATGCCAAAGTCAGGCGATGATGAACTCCATATGGCTCCTATCGAACTTGTAGCCAGCATGGCGGTGACTGCCTCTGGGATGTTTGGCATGAATCCTACCACCCTGTCACCCTTACAGACTCCTAATTCTCTCAATGAATGTGAGAGTTTTTCTACTTCTTTAAAGAGATCATAATAGGAGATCTCTCTAACTGGTTTACCTTCAGACTTAAATTTTATCGCAATATGATCATCGCGAAACCGAAGTAGATTTTCAGCGTAATTTAATTTTGTATCTTTGAACCATTTTGCGCCTGGCATGGCCTTTGTGTCATTGACAATGCTAGAATAGGGGTGGGAGTGAATAATCTCACAGTATTTCCATACCTCTTCCCAAAAATCAGGGATATTTCGTACGGACCAAAGATGTAAATCCTCATATCCATCAATGTCTTGATCATATCTTTCATTGATCAATTGGGTCAGTTTGGCCATCTTTGTTTTTTCAGGAGATTTTGGTCTCCAGAGAATATCTTTCATCATGTTACTCATTTAATGATCAGAATGATTAAGGTGGTCATGTATGGCCTCATATAAATTCTTATAATATGACCTACGATCCATAAAGTTATAAATGTTTGGTATGCGTTTCTCTAAGTTTTTACGATTCTCGATCAGATGAATCTGCACCTTCTTATTGCCAAATCCATTGATACTCGCGTGTCCCCCCCACATAGGATTAAGTTCAATGAAGACGGGTCTATCATTGACCAAGAAGAATTCAATTGCACCAAGATTACAGCCCAGTACCCTAACAGCACTTAGCACTTTATGTTCTATCGAAACCATTCTTTTACATAACCCTTCATTCAAGGAGATGAAACGATCAATGTCCTTGTCATCCATGTCCACATTATGGAACACAGCTTTCTTGCTGGTGACAGCATAGAATGAAAGTACTTTTCCAAAAAGGACGTGGACTCGATAAAGGTCTTGGTATTCAGAGCCATTGCCCGAGTCAATGAATTGGACTGCCATGACCCTAGTGGAGGACCTGAGTTTCTGTTGCTCTACACATCTCAAGATGAGAGTATTTAAGGCATGGCCTATCTCATTTTTCGTGGAGTCTGATGTCAGTATATGAATCCCCAGGCTTGCGGTCTCATTATTGGTCCGTAGAAATATTGATCTATGGTCATTTATGAATTTTGAAATGTTCTCCACTGTTTGATCAAAGTTTTTCTGGACCTCATCGGTACTAATGTTCAAGAAAGCAGGGCATGGTACAGAATGATCTTTCCAGAGTTGGAATGATCTATCCTTGCAGTCATAGTTATCGAAAATAGATATGTCATTGATAATGGGAATTTTTTTTCTGATATCTTCTAAACGCCTATCAATGAGATATCTTTGTCTATCTGTCGTATGCTCAGGACGTACTCTTACCCAAACGACATCAGCTTTTTCCACCCAACGAGTTTGTTCAATGGATTCACATGCATCCCTTAGTCCATCTGATTCAAATCTTCTTCTATTTTCCAAGTGCGATAGACGAAAGCGCCTTATGCCAATACCTTGTTTCCTGCCTATAAAGTAGATCTTTGTCTTATTGTTCAAGGTGATGTACCCTGTAAAATCGTCTTGATCGATTGAGCACAGATGTCAGAACTGGTCTGGTCACTATTGTGAATGAATTTATCTCTCATCTCTAATTGAATTTTCTTATGATCATTTATTTCAAGTGACCTAGAAATCAATTCAGGAAATATTTTAAATTCATTGACCACTGATCCATACCTCCAAAAATGATAGTCATCATTCTCCATCCAATCTATTTGATGGGCATTTATGAATATGCAGGGTCGAGGTCGTAGCATGACCCATTCTGTGACCATACTACTTACATCGCCAACATAAACATTAGCGATAGAATTGTAAGTTCCATCAATGCAATATTGACTATCATGGTCTATCTTTATGTTGTCAGAGTTGATCTCACTATTT
Source organism: uncultured Fidelibacterota bacterium (assembly GCA_937893835.1). Taxonomy (GTDB): domain Bacteria; phylum Fidelibacterota; class Marinisomatia; order Marinisomatales; family UBA1611; genus NZWG01. The sequence goes on along the minus strand of CALCSS010000157.1, from coordinate 3,199 downwards.
TCAATGTCATATCCTGCTTTCTTCGATAAATGTTTGACGAGCGGATGAGGAGAGAATATCAAATTGTAGTCATTGTGCTTTGAGAAGAAATCTAATATGAATTTTCGCCATATAAGATAACTGGACAATCGCATGTCCCAATGTGGATTGTAATAGACTATGGGGTTATCATTATTGAATATACCTTTGCTATTGTAACTCTTATCCCTGAGCCAATCGAGTTTTGGTTTTCCTGTCAGGATCATCTTTTCTTCAGGTAGGGACAATTCTTGTCGTAGGCGATTGAGATGATATTCCCCTGGGACAAAAATATGATCAAACATATTCAACTTTGATTCAAATCCATATGCCCTCGTACCTGTACCATGGTATAGATACAAAAGTAGAGGTCCCTCAATTTCATGTTCTTTCATATATTCTGGCAGTTCGTGACTCGTAGATATGATCGCAGATGCATTGGATAGAATAGTGGTTATCTTTTTTATTCTTGTGTAAACAGGCGGGTATAGTTTATCCTTATAGCGATTTATCCTATATCTAAATGGCAATGGTATGTCAATCAATTCAAAGTTTGAGATACCATATTTTTTTGCGCTTTTGATTATTATATCTGTATTCCTAGGATTACCGGATATGATTTTAGTCTCAAAATCGCTGCTGGTTTCCGCGAATCTAAGAGCAGGCATGATAAGATGGTAAACATGGTGTGGACCATTTATGAAAAGGAAGACCACCGACCCTTTCTTATCTAATGAGGAAGAATTCATTTGCTCAATTCATTTGCAAGTTCTTGCGCTATTTCCTCAACATTCTTCATGAACTCATCAATATCATCCAGAGTTAAATCAAAGTTTACGGTTATGAGACGGATACAACTTTTATCATTTATTGACGCATGGTTTACCAGAGTATCTGCATTCATTATTAGTCTATCTCTGACCATGATCGTGAGTTCATTCCATTTCTTTTCATCTACTGTCGGTGGCTGAATTCTAAAGCATACATTCAACGATTCAACAGGAGACAACAACTCCAATATTTTTGATTGGTTGATTCTTAATTCAGCATGCTGGGCCATTGAAAAGAGATTGTCAATTCGATCCTCATAGCCATCATCTCCAAAGTATTTCCATGCCAGCCATAGCTTTAGAGAATCAACTCTTCTTCCGCATTGTAGGGAGTGAAGACCAAGGTCAAGTTCCTCGCCATCATCTCCATGAAATAGATAGTCTGTGCCTGGAACGGAGTTGACCTGCTTGAGCAAGGTCTTATCCTTTAAAATGATAGACGTGCACATCAAGGGGATGCCCATCATCTTATGAGCGCACCACGTAAAGGAATCCGATAATTCAGATCCCCTGAGTAAGGTCCGATGTTTTTTTGAAAGGAGTGCTGATCCGCCCCATGAACCATCGATGTGGTACCACATGCCAAGCTCTTTACATATTGAGGCTATTTTTTCAAAAGGATCAAATACTCCTCTTACGGTTGTACCAGCGGTAGCACCAACAAAGAATGGCTTTTCTCCATTTTGGATGGATAACTCTATCATTGCCTCTAATTTGACAATATCCATGTGACCATTACCATCGCAAGGCACTTGCCTGATATTATCAATTCCAATTCCAGCCTGGTATCCAGCCTTCAGGAATGAATAATGTGACTCTTCAGAAACAAAACCAATGAGAGGTATGTTACTAAAAAGACCTGAGTTCCTTGAATTTGGGCACGCTCTTTCTCTTGCGCACAACATTGCAATGAGATTTGCATTACTGCCACCTGGGACAAATGTCCCAAATCCATCTTTATATCCGATCAATTGTGACATTTTTTCGATCAGGGTACGTTCCATCAATGTGCCCATTGGACTCATCTCGAAGGTGTACATTGAATTATTTGTTAATCCAGTGATAGCCTCCCCAAGGTAGCCCATGGTTGAAAAGCCAGAGAATAATTGATTGTAGAAGCGAGGGCTTGAGGTATTTACTGATGAATCTATATATTCATCAATAAAGAACTCAATTTCCTCAAGGTCACTTGATCCTTCAATGGAAAGGTCAAATCTTGAAAGAAGATCTTCAACTCTATTCATTGGGTGAACCATCTTGTCATTACTTCGGTTCAGATACGCTAATAATTTTGCATGAATTCGTTGGATGAACTCAAGTTCTCTAGATGTAGGCATATAATTAAACTGCGTGAAGATTATTGTGGTAGATCTCAAACCCCAAGATCATTAATTGACTCCGAATTGATGGATATATTTTAATATTATCGCGAATTGGTTCCTATATGAGCGATTCTTTTTTTTAAGTTCATATCTGTCAAATATCAAAGATTCGATCAATTCATGAAAATTGCTTTATTAACTGCAGGTGGCATCGCACCATGTCTGTCGGCTTCAATAGGTGCACTCATTCAAAAATATAATGAGATTGCTCCTGATGCCGAACTCATTGGCTACCAGAATGGATATAGGGGATTGCTTTTAGGTAATTCTATTCCCTTTTCAAATAGTGTCAAAGATCATTATTCAATTCTCTTTGATTTTGGTGGTTCACCCATAGGTAACAGCAGGGTAAAACTCACCAATGTTGATGATTGTTTTAAAAGGGGATATGTCAAGGATGGTGAGGACCCACTGAAGGTGGCCGCAGACCAATTGATTAAGGATGAGATCAATATTCTACATACCATTGGAGGTGATGATACGAACACCATGGCAGCCCAACTTTCCTTCTACCTTAGGGATAATGGATATGATTTGACGGTTGTCGGACTTCCAAAGACCGTGGACAATGACGTCTTTCCTATCACTCAGACCTTAGGTGCATGGACCGCTGCAGAACAGGGTGCCATCTTTTTTGAGAATGTGGCAAATGAAAATACGACCAGTACTCGTCAGCTTATCATCCATGAGGTCATGGGAAGACACTGTGGTTGGCTCACAGCTCAGACCGCAAGAGACTATAGAGAGCGTCTGCATCAAAGAGAGTTTTTGCCTGATCTATTGGTCTCAAAGGAACGATGGGATATTGATGCTATTTTTATTCCCGAGGAGGACATAGACCTTGCGAGTGAGGTTGATCGTTTGAAAGGAGTTATGGACAAGAAGGATGGGGTCAATATCTTTCTGAGCGAAGGTGCAGGACAGGAGGCGATCGTGAGAGAGATTGAGTCCAATGGGGAAGAGGTACCA
>CALCSS010000156.1 GCA_937893835.1 uncultured Fidelibacterota bacterium | reverse complement strand
AAGGGTAAAAGAAAAATGAAATTTCTTCCAAACGACTTTGGGAAGTAGAAGTAAATAATCATAATTTACCGCTTATCTGATGGCTTTTTTGACAAAAGATCTTTTCACTAATCTATTTGTGGCTGTGCCACTCTTGAACACTATACTTTAATTTTTAATGATTAAGACACTCAACGCATTTGATCTTCGAGGGAAGAACATATTAATTCGTACTGATTTCAATGTCCCGATGGATGGAGAGACAGTATCAAATAATTTTAGAATAAAGGCAGTATTGCCCACCATAATGACGTGCCTTGATGCAGGTGCAGCTGTAGTGATCATGTCACACATGGGCAGGCCAAAGGGAACTATTGACAATGATCTTAGTCTTATTCCTGTAGGTGAGGAATTGGCTGGACTTTTGGAAATGCCAATCAAATTCTCAGATAATTGCATATCTACTGATTCAATCGATACATCCATCAGTTTGAAGCCAGGTGAAATTCATTTATTGGAAAATCTACGATTCCATGCTGGTGAAGAAGCAAATGATATGGAATTCTCATCTCAACTTGCACGACATGGCCAATTATTCATAAATGATGCTTTTGGAACTGCTCATAGGTCGCATGCATCCAATGTAGGTGTTTTACCATATTTCAAAAATGCCGGCATAGGTTGGTTGATGGACAAGGAATTAAATTATTTAGACAGATTCATGTCTAGACCAAAGACTCCATTGACACTGATTCTTGGAGGAGCAAAAATTGATACTAAATTAAAATTGATCGATCAATTTCTGGATAAAGCGGATAATATTATAATCGGTGGTGGAATGGCCTTTACCTTTTTGAAGGCAAAAGGTAAAAAGGTGGGAGGTTCACTAGTTGATGGCTCGATGATATCTATTGCAAAGGACATTATGAACAAGGCAAGGGTCAAGGGTGCAAAAATTATATTGCCATCTGATGCATTATGTGCTTTGTCATTGAAGGATAATATTCAGGAAGGGCCTTGTTCTATTGACGATATTCCTGATAATATGATGGGCTTGGATATTGGTCCTGATTCAATGCGTAGGTTTAATACTATTCTAGGCAATTCAAAAACCATTTTATGGAATGGACCAATGGGAGTATTTGAATCTAAGGGATTTGAGTCAGGTACTAGAGAAATGGCCATTCACCTTGTAAGTTGTGTAACATCTGGTTCAAAGGTCATTGTTGGAGGAGGAGATACTGCGGCTGCATTGGAACAATTTGGATTAATGAATGAGATGACCCATGTTTCGACAGGTGGAGGTGCGTCATTGGAATTATTAAGTGGGAACTCTCTTCCTGCGATAACCGCATTGAGGAAATAAAATGAAAAAAATGCCCATAGTAGCCGGAAACTGGAAGATGAACAAACTTCCATCAGAAGTGATATCCTTTGTTGATGAGGTGACCAAGTTGGTTTTGGATATCAGATCTGTATCAGTTATCTTCGCGCCGCCATTTACAGGGCTCTTTGAAATGAATGTTAAACCACCCTTCTATGCCGCTGCACAGAATTGTCATTGGGAGGAGTCAGGTGCATTTACTGGAGAGATATCAATTCCCATGATCAAGGATTGTGGAGTTGACTATGTGATTGTAGGGCATTCTGAGAGGCGACATGTCTTTGGTGAGACCGATGAGTGGATTAATAATAAGGTGAGAGGTTTACTCTCATATGGATTAAATCCCATCCTATGCATTGGTGAAACGATTGACGAGAGGAAGTCTGGTGAAACTGCGCTTGTTCTGAAAGACCAACTGGAAAAAGGATTTGATTCTATTGATAACATCAGAGATTGCATTATTGCCTATGAACCAGTGTGGGCAATAGGTACTGGTGTTACCGCAACTATTGAGCAGGTGCAAATCGCTCATACAGTAATTCGTGAGATCATTGGTAAGAATTATGGTATTGGCAATGATGTTCACATTTTATATGGTGGCTCTGTAAATTCAGATAATGCAAAGGATCTCATTCAAACAAAAGGAGTTGATGGATTTTTAATTGGAGGTGCAAGTTTGGATGCTAATTCATTTGCATCAGTGATACGAACTGTTGAAGAAGTTCAGGAGAATAGAAAATGACAGGATTTTTAATAATTATACATACCATCGTCAGTCTGCTACTGATAGCAGTTGTCTTAATGCAGGCCAGTCAAGGTGGTGGACTTTCAGGTACATTTGGTGGTAATGCCGCCAGCTCTGTACTTGGTGGCCAAAATGCAGGAAATGTTCTCAGTAGAGTAACTACTTGGCTTGCAACCTTATTCCTTGTTTTAGCCGTCGTAATTAGTGTACTTAGTGGACCTAGCGATGAAAGCACAACCTCTCTGGTCAAGAGAGCTGCTGAGAACAGACCAGAGGTACCTGCCTTGGATGTCCCTCCTTCTGGTGGAGAGACCACACTTGACCTTGATGGTGGAGAATAGCAAGATATTCTTATCAAAAAGAAACTACGCTAGAATACAGTATTATTTTATTTTGCCGAAGTGGTGGAACTGGTAGACACGCTGTCTTGAGGGGGCAGTGGGGGAAACCCCGTGCCGGTTCGAGTCCGGCCTTCGGCACAGATAGAAAAGCCCTGTACAATAGAGGGCTTTTTTTATTTTTCAATGAGTTGCCCAAGACCTTGCAATAATTTAGATTCTCCCGCTAAACAAGTAACATCATATGTTAAAAAAACTTATAGTTATTCTTCTTCTTACCATAGTTAGACTATCTGCACAAGATGTATCCATATTCTTTCTTAAAGATGGGTCCATTGTGCAGGGGCAGGTGGTCAATGAGAATCAACATCGAATATTTTTAAAGACCGAACAAGGTACTATAAAATTACAACCCTCTGATATACTAGGCAGAGAGGATGCTGCAAAGAAAGGAGATTTGACCTTTGTTTCCGAAAGACTTGAATATTTACAAGGGAATGTCAATCATCTTTCAGGGCAGGTCAATCACTGGAATGACTCACTGAGGACGGCACTCAATGATCTTTACGAATTATTTAAGGACCTAGAGGTATTGCAAAATGAATTCGAGATCGATCTTCTTAGATTGCATTCGCAAGGACGTGAACAGAAAAAGAAGATAGAATATGTCCAAGATGATCTGGTCAATCAGAGAGTAGACATTGCTTCGAATAGGCAAGATATGGGTGGGCTTGATGATACTGTGTCCACGATGAATAAACAATTTTCTCAAGCTAGACAAAAGCTTGATATCACAGCAAATCAATCCTATTTGTTATCAGGAAATTTGTCATCAATAAAACAAGACATACAATCCATTCGCAGTATCCAAGAGAATCAGCAAAATCAAATAGATATGATGGCCGGTGCACTGGCAAATAATATTCAAGAAGTGATCAGAGTACAGGGAAAATTTGGTGATGTTGAGGATGGTGTTGATAATAATCAAAAGGGAATAAAAAAATTAAATCATAGTTTAGAGGAGAAGACAGATGAACTTTCACAAACTATGAGATCGATGTTAAAGGATCTAACAAATCGTTTGGATGTGATATCATCAAAAATAGACGATATGGACAACAATGCCTTAAAGGCACGTAAGAAATTGGCAACAGACACAGGTGACCTGAAAAATGAATTGGACATTATTAGTGAAAAGGTGATTACCTCGTCTAGGGATATTCGTTCTAATGAAGAAAAGTTGAATTCAATAGGTGATAAGATTGATAAGGTGGAAGGTTCTGTTAAAAAGGCGGATGCTCGGTTATCAAAACTTAAATCTCAAGTTGATGAGATTCCACTTCCTGCAGACACAGAAAATTGATTCAAATCTGCTAATCTTCATTATTTAGTATTAAAATCTGCCGTTAATATTTTGGTTATTTTCAATAAAATTTTATAGAGTTGAGGTAATATGTTTTTTTCAAGGTTCTTTACATTATTATTTATGACATCAATTGTCTTCTCGCAAGACCCGGAACTCTTATTAGATCAAGGTGAATCAATGCTCTCATCAGGAGATGTGAATGGTGCAGAATCCTCATTTAATAATGCTCTAAAAGTAGATCCTTCTTTTGCACCTGCGCTCCAAGCCTTATCAAAGTTATATCTTCATAAAGGTGACTTGAAAAAAGCCAATGAATATTCTATCCAGGCAGTTCAGGCTGATGAGGATTTTCGTGATTGGTCAGAGAAAATCGGAATGATCACAGAATACATTCAAAATGGAAATCGTAATGTACAACAGAGCCTATTTGAAGAAGCTATCAATGAATATGACAAGATCTCTAAAGCACATCCATATTTTCCTGATGCAGAATTTTATAAAGGCTTGACTAGATTCAGACAAAAGGACATTGAGAGTGCTGCTAGACACTTTAGTAATGCTTTGAAAATATATTCAGAGCATAAAAAAGCACGTAAGGGCCTTGATAATGTGACAAAGCAATTTCTTAATGCTGGTAACAAAGCCTACAAACGTGGTGACCTAAACAAAGCAACTTCATACTATGAAAAGGCATTGGAATTCGATCCAGAATTCTATCTTGCTTATTTTCAATTGGGCGTATTGCAAAAGAAACAAGGTAAGTCAAAGTCAGCCATAGAATCCCTTAATAAGGTATTGGAAATCAAGCCTGACCATGATAAAACTTGGTTTACCCTTGGTACGGCTTATGAGACAGATGGCAATACAGAAATGGCCATGGAACATTATAGAAAGGCAATTAGCATCAATCCAGGATATTCAAAGGCATATGGTAACTTGGGGAAATTATACACTGATAAGCAGCAATTCAAAGATGCAGAAGATATATTAAAGACGATTATTCAAATTGACACTGATTATTCTGATGGTTTCATGCGATTAGGATTGTTATATATTGAACTAGAAAATTATAATGATGCTGCAAGTAATTTGAAAAGATCAATTGAACTAGATGATAAAGACTACAATAAATATTTTAATCTTGCTTCTGCATACAACCATCTTGGACAATGGAATGATGCTGCGTCATCGGCGCAATCATGTATTGATCTAAAAAAGAAATTTGGTGGTGGTTGGTTAGAACTTGGGTTGGCTGAGATGGGTCGGAAGAATAGGACCAGAGCAAAAAGGCATTTTGAGGAAGCACGGAAAGATAGAGATTGGCGAAAGATGGCTGAAAGAAAGATAGATGAAATCAATAACCCTTCCAAATACGAAAAATAATATCTATCTATGAGAAAGATCAGAGGCGTCATTTTTGATTTAGATAATACCCTACTAGACTTTATGAAAATGAAGGAGTTTGCTGTTAAATCTGCAATAAAAGGCATGATAGAGGCTGGTTTATTGGTAGATGAAGATTCCTCTTATAATGAGATCGTATCTATATATGAACAATATGGTTGGGAAAATCAGAAAGTATTTGATGTGTTCATTGAAAAACAGATCGGTCATGTGGAACATAAATTTCTTGCAGCAGGGATAGTTGCTTACAGAAGAGCAAGAGAAGCAAATCTCATGGCATACCCTAATGTCAATAAAACCTTGATGGCACTGGCCAAGTCAGGTATAAAACTTGGTGTGGTCTCTGATGCTCCTAGTAGAGAGGCATGGATGCGCATTTATTATCTTAATCTATATCATTACTTTGATGTGGTTATAACATTTGATGATACAGGGGAAAGAAAACCATCTGAGAAACCTTTTAAAATGTCATTGGATTCTTTAGGCTTGGAACCAGAAGAAACAATAATGGTAGGGGATTGGCCTGAAAGAGATGTTGTTGGTGCAAAGCAAATTGGAATGAGAACTGCCTTTGCACGCTATGGAGACACCTTTGGAACTGTCAATTCAGGTGCGGACTGGGATTTAAATGACATATATCAATTGGTTATGATCATTAACGAAGTTAATGGAAGCGTCTGATATATTCTTAGGCAATGATCTGGTAGAAGTCTCTAGAATTCTATCTTCAATCAATAAAATAGGACAAAGGTTCCTAGACCGTATTTATACCGAATCAGAACAAGATTATTGTCAATCCAAAGCAATACCTCAAATACATTACGCAGGACGGTTTGCAGCCAAGGAGGCTGTGATGAAGGCATTGAAATCATCTGGTTTTCAGAAAGCCATCTCATTTAAGTCTATAGAGATAAGATCAGGAAACAATGGGGAGCCAATTGTTGATCTTCATTTTCCATGTAATGGTCAATGTAGAGTATCCATATCTCATACCAGTGACCATGCCATCGCATCTGCAATTTTTATTTCTGAATGAGATTATTAACATCAGATCAGGCACGTTTTCTTGATCAGGTCTCAATGGATGATCTTGGAATCTCTAGCATTGATCTCATGAGGAATGCAGGAAAAAGAATCGCTTCCAAGGCCAAAGACATGGTAAATGAATATATCAATCCGACAATATTGATCATTTGTGGAAAGGGAAACAATGGCGGAGATGGTTATGCAGCAGCATTAGTGTTACATCATGAGGGGCTTTTGGTCAAGATTCACTCAATTGTACTAAAGCAAGATATCATCAATGGATCATTGCCATTCTATGGCGAGTGTGTTTCTCTTGGCATTCCAATCTCATTTGGAACAGATATGAATGACTTAGCAAAGTCTGATCTGATCATTGATGGAATATTGGGCATTGGTCTAAGAGGTGCTATTAGAGATGATATTTTACCACTATTGAACTGGATAAATGAATCGGATAGCAGAGTATTGTCCATTGATGTTCCATCAGGTTTAAACTCTGATACAGGTACCGTTGAACCTACTTCAGTTAAGGCTGATGCCACATTGACCTTTGGAGCACCTAAGGTTGGCATGTCCTTAAGACTAGGTCCTGAATATTGTGGAGAAACCATTGTGGAGGATATTGGTTTTTCATCGTTGGATATGGTAGAGTTCCCAGGATCAGAATGGAGATTTATTGATCAAAAAATTGTACAAGATCATTTTCATAAACCAACAAATGACCTCAATAAGTATTCTGCAGGTAAGGTGCTTATTATTGCAGGTTCTAGAGGGATGACTGGGGCAGCAATTTTATCGACTTATGGCGCATTGAGATCTGGTGCAGGATTAACGATCACAACTAGTCCAAGTTCTCTAAATGAGATTTATGAGCGATCGATCATTGAGGGAATGACCTTGCCATTAGATGATGACGGTACTGGTATTGTAGGGTATGACCATTATGATCTAATCATGGAAAAGGTTGAATGGGCAGATTCTGTATTATTAGGACCAGGGCTGGGTCGCAATATTTCTACCCAGCGTCTAATTAAGAAATTATTAAAAGCAATAGAAAAGCCACTTGTACTTGATGCTGATGGCCTATTTCCATTCTCAAATGATATAGTATCTTTATCTCAAAGAGAGTATCCATTGATAATCACTCCTCATTTTGGAGAACTTGCTAGATTGATGGGGAAACAAAAAGAATATATCATTTCTGAATTTCCAACATCTATGAATATGGTAAAGGAAAAATTTGATCAAGTATGTCTTGTGAAACAAGTACCAGCATGTATTGTTGAAGGAAAGCATATCAGAATTAATACCACAGGTAATCCTGGACTTGCAACTGCTGGGACTGGTGACGTACTTGCAGGGTTGATAACAAGTCTGGTTTCTCAAGGAGTTAATTGCTATGACTCAGCATCAATAGGTGCTTATATCCATGGCGAAGTGTCAGATCATTTGATATCTGATAAGGGGTTTAGAGGGCAACTTGCTTCAGACCTTCTTGAATATATCCCAGTTGTAATAAAATCTTATGAAAAATCCTAAGATACATTTCTATTTATTTTTATTGTTAATTATATCAGTATCTAGCATACCGGGGAAAGCTGTTCCTAGTATCATTGGTCTAACTTGGGATAAGTTGCTTCATTGTATAGAGTATTCGATCTTGGGTTTACTAGGTCATAGAGCATATTATAAACAAAATAATTTTAATATTTACATATTATGCATAGCAGGTGTTCTATTTGGATGCTTTGATGAATTATGGCAGAGAATGATACCAGGACGATTCTCAAGCCATTATGATATTATTGCAGATGGGATTGGTGTAATTTCTGGTGTGTCGATTAGCCATTTTATTTATAAAAAGCGACCGTGATACAAAGGTTATACATAAAGAATTTCGCGATCATTGATGAAATTGATATCAATTTTGAGCCAGGTCTGACGGTTGTGACAGGTGAGACAGGGTCAGGTAAATCGATCTTGCTGGAGGCTTTAGGAGTAGCACTTGGAGCAAAGGCTGATAAGATAATGGTTCGAAATGGTGCCGATAGGGCTGTTGTTGAAGCAAAATTCAATGATGTGGAGATTCGAAGAATAGTTTCTGAAACAGGACGTACAAAATCATATAAAGATGATGAATTTGTCACTTTGATCGATTTGAAAAAGGAAAATATTACTAGAGTGGATTTCCATGGCCAACATGATCAACAATTGATCTTAGATAAAACTAGTCACATTGATTACCTAGATAGGTATTGCGGACATCAAAGTGAAGTGGTGGAACTAGAAAAGATCTTCTCTGATTTAATAGATATGAGATCAGAGCTTGATGATCTAAATAAGAATGAGCAACACAAAAAGGAACGCTTGGATCTCTTGAGATTCCAAGCGAGTGAGATCGATATGGTAAAGCCCGTGGAAGGTGAAGACCAGGAGGTCAAGGAAGCCTATAAAAGGCTCAGTAATATTGAAGAAATAATCAGATCTCTGAGAAATATAAAAGGTAAGATCCTAAACTCCGATCATAGTATAACCGATCAACTAAGTTTAACATATCAGGAACTGACAAAAATTGAGAAATATGATTCCAATATTTCTAATATCAGTAGTTTAATATCAGATTCAATTTTGCAATTAGAAGAAACAGGATCTGAGATCAATTCTCAATTAATGGAAAATGAATTTAGTGAGGAAGAATTTAGTATTTTGGAAGATCGATTGAACGCTTTAGAATCCATAAAGAGAAAGTATGGAGGGTCAATAGAAGCTGTAATTACTGAGAGAGAAAGAATAGATAAAGAAATTAATTCTCTTAATGATATTGGTATCTCTAAAGATGGACTGACCAATGCAATAAAACAAAAAGAAATAGATTTTTCTCAAAAAGCAATTTCCGTACACAACAAGCGTATGATAAAATCAAAGGAATTGTCTAACAAAATAGTTTTAGCAATGTCTGATTTGAATATGGATGGTTCACATTTTGATATTATTATAGATCAAGATGAGGGCGACGAGAGTTTTATTGAATTAGATAGAAAATTAGTTATTGGAAATGCTAAAGGAATAGATAGAGTAGAATTTTATCTTTCGGCTAATCCAGGTGAACCTACCAAGCCATTGTCTTCAGTTGCCTCTGGAGGAGAAATATCAAGGATAATGCTTGCAATCAAGACCGTATTCCAAGATATCGACCCAGTGCAAACTCTTGTCTTTGATGAGATCGATTCAGGAATATCTGGTAAAGCAGCGGAAAAGGTCTCGATGCATCTATTACATTTGGCACAAAAAAAACAGATCATATGTATTACACATCTATCCCAAATTGCAAATCAAGCAGATCATCATTTACATATAAAAAAATATGTGGACGGGAAAAAGACATTTGTGGATATGGAATATTTAAAAGGCATAGAAAGCTCAAAGATCATCCGAGAACTATTCATTGGAACGGAAAGAATTAAGGCATAATGGATCAATTAATCATACAAGGCCAACATTCACTCTCTGGTTCAGTGAAGATCAGTGGTGCTAAGAATGCTGTTTTGCCGATCATGACAGCTGCTTTGATGGCTGAAGGTGAAAGTATCATAACAAGAGTACCTGATCTACGTGATACACGTACTATGATCAAATTAATGGAGATTGTGGGCGCTAGGTGTTCATTTAAAGACAATCATCTAAAAATAGATGCTTCAACCGTAAATAATCCTGAAGCGCCTTACGACCTAGTTAAGACCATGAGGGCATCATTCTATGTCCTTGGTCCATTATTAGCAAGGTTTGGAACGGTGAAGGTATCTCTTCCGGGTGGTTGTGCATGGGGACCACGTCCAGTTGACTTCCATTTGAAGGGGCTAGAGAAATTAGGTGCAAAAATAACTTTGAATAGCGGTTATATCTTGGCTGAGGCAAAGAGATTAAAGGGTGCAAAGATCAATTTTGAATTCCCATCTGTTGGTGCAACTGGAAATATTGCCATGGCGGCAGTTACTGCTGAAGGTACAACAGTTATAGAAAATGCAGCAAGAGAGCCTGAAATAGTTCAATTATGTAAATATCTCAATCAAATGGGTGCCTTGATCAGTGGGATAGGTACATCTAGAATTATCATAGATGGTGTCGAGTCACTTCATTCTGCAAATATTGATGTCATACCTGACAGAATTGAGGCGGGTACATTTTTGATGGCAGGTGCTTTACTGGGAAAAATCACACTTACAGATGTAAACCCAGACCATTTAGATTCAGTATTGTTAAAATTGAAAGAAGCAGGCTCATCAATAGAAACTACTTCTAATTCTATTACCATTGAACCAGGGCATTTAAAAGCAGTTGATATGTCAACTGCGGTTTATCCAGGATTTGCTACTGATCTACAGGCCCAATGGATTGCTCTGATGTCCTTGGCCAAAGGTTCATCAATGGCAACAGATACAGTATATCATGATCGTTTTAGTCATACACCAGAATTGAATCGTCTTGGAGCCAATATAAAAGTTGAGAATAATACTGCTTTTATAAGAGGGGTAAAGGAACTTGTTGGTGCACCCGTTATGTCGACGGACATAAGAGCCAGCGCCTCTTTGATCATTGCGGGATTGGTAGCGCGAGGAACAACAATTGTCAGTCGCATTTATCATATTGATCGGGGCTATGAGAGAATAGAAGAGAAATTTGAGGCATTGGGTGCTAAAATATTTCGAGATAAGACATCTGGATAAATTGTTTACTTTACTTGAAAAATAAGTAATTTTGTCAAGTATCTTATGAGTCCAGACAGATGAAAGTTGTTATTATTGGCGGTGGAGAAGTTGGTTTTCATGTCGCTAAAGCGTTAAGTGAGGAAGATTACGATATCACGGTCGTTGATATCGACCCCATCAAGTGTAGAAGAGCATCAGAGAATCTTGATGTTATTGTTGTAGAGGGTAATGGTGCGAGCCCTAATACGCTTAATGAAGCCAAGGTTGGTGATGCTGATTATGTATTGTGCCTCACAAGAGTTGATGAGGTTAATTTAATTGCATCCCAGCAAGCGCATAAACTTGGTGCTAATAGGATCATTGCCCGCTTACGTAATCAACAATATACCACGCAAGATTCAATCATACGTCCGGAAAAATTTGGAGTGGATATTGTCATCCACCCTGAAAGGGCTGCTTGTGAAGAAATTACAAGATTGGTGAAACATCCATACGCTGTACAGGTTATGGACTTTGAAGCTGGACGCTTGACAATGCTAGGCCTTACCATCGACAATGACTGTGAAATTATAAATGGCATTCCACTAGGAAAGATAGCAAAGAATAATAGTCATTTTAGATTTGGTGTCATAGCTGTCCTAAGGGGTCAAGAAACGATAGTCCCATGGGCGGAATTCACATTCGAAGAAGGTGACATTGGATATTTCATTATTAAAACCGAAGATATTCAAAACCTAATGACATTGTTATGTAAAGAAGTAACAACAACTAAACGGGTAATGATTATAGGAGGTAGTAAAATTGGACGCTCCCTTGCGAAAGAATTACCCAAGGAATCTTTCAATACTAGGCTGGTTGATTATGATCGTCCAAAGGCAGGACTTATATCACATGCAATTGATGAGTCTATGATCATATATGGTGATGGTACTGACATAGAATTTTTGAGGTCAGAGAATATTCAAGACGTTGATAGTTTTATCTGTGTCACAGAGAATGAAAAGACCAACCTTATTGCGGGGCTCTTGGCCAAACATCTTGGAGCAAAACAAAGTATTATACATGTTTCTACAACAGAATATATTCCAACGATTCAAGAAATTGGTGCAGGAGCAGTTATTAGTAAAAATCTATCAACTGTTAATGCAATCCTCAGAGAATTACATACTGACATAACAGAAATTCCAGTGGTTACCTTTGATGAGATCGAGGTTGATGTAATAGAATTCCAACCTGAACCAAATAGCCCTGTAACTCAACGACCTTTAAAAGAATTGAATTTTCCTAAAGATTGCATTGTTGGTATGATCAATCATCACGGAAAGATAAGAATTGCACATGGGACCTCTCTCTTGACCGAAGATGATACTGCATTGGTTTTTGCTAAACCTAAAGCCATAAGTAAATTGAAAAAATTGTTTTCATCATGAGCTTCAGACCTCTCCTGAATATAATAGGTGCACTCCTTTCAATATTAGGCACTACTATGGTAGTGCCTATTTTTATTTCAATCGGATATGGTGAATCTGATATTGATGGATTTATCATATCCTCGCTCTTATGTATTGGATTTGGTCTGCCCTTGTGGTTGGCAACGAGATATTCTCGAACTCTTACAAATCGTGATGGTTTTGCAATCGTAACCTTCTCATGGATAGTGACTGCAATCATTGGTGCTCTACCTTTTTACTTCTCCGGTGCAATTCCAGATATCACTGATGCTTTCTTTGAGTCTATGTCTGGAGTTACAACTACTGGAGCATCTATTTTAGGAAATTCTATCACCCATCCTCATCTGGAGAATGGAATTGAAAGTTTACCGCATGGAATATTATTTTGGCGATCATTCATACAATGGATTGGGGGCATGGGAATTGTTGTGTTCTATATTGCCATATTACCATTATTGGGTGTTGGTGGGGTGCAATTATTTAAAGCAGAGGTTCCTGGGCCGGTTGCAGATAAGATCAAGCCCCGAGTGAGAGAGACAGCAAAATTTCTTTGGATAGTCTATGTTGGCATTACTCTTACACAGGTCATAGCATTAATGGGAGCAGGCATGGACGCCTTTGATTCAATATGCCATGCACTGACAACAATGCCTACAGGCGGATTCTCTACCAAGAATGCTAGTATTGGTCACTATGATAGTTCAGTGATTCATTTCATAATCATATTCTTCATGTTTATTGCAGGAGTGAATTTCTCATTGCATTTTCGTGCGATTAATGGTGACTTTGGATCTTATAAAAAAGATAAAGAATTCATTGTGTACATTGCTGGTATTCTTGTAGTTACCCTTTTGATCTTCATTTCAATTGCATTCCAGAACAATGAATTTTCACAATTAAATTTTAGAGAATCCCTCTTTGTGACTGTTTCAATTTTTACTACTACGGGATTTGGTTCTGCTGATTATGAATTATGGCCAGTTTTTGTACAGTTAATACTTTTAACTCTCATGTTTGTAGGTGGAATGGGTGGTTCTACTGGTGGTGGAATGAAAGTGATACGATGCATGCTTTTGGTAAAATATGCAGCATTGGAAACTAGAAGGATGCTTCATTCAAGAGCATTGATACCAGTAAAGATAGGAAAGCAATTAATAAAGGAAGATGTAGTGAGGAATACATTGGGTTTCTTCCTTTTTTTTATGTCTGCATTCATTATATCCACTGTTTGCCTTGCCGCAACGGGTCTTGATATG
>CALCSS010000155.1 GCA_937893835.1 uncultured Fidelibacterota bacterium | reverse complement strand
CTGTGCAATTGAAATGATGGCCGCAGCGGCAAGTCGCCATGATTTGATGCGGCTAGGTATTATTCCCAGAAGCTCACCGAGACAAGCAGATGTGATGATAGTCGCAGGAACCGTTACGATGAAGATGGCCATAAGGGTTAAAAAACTCTATGAACAAATGGCCGACCCAAAATATGTTGTAGCAATGGGATCCTGTGCCACCAGCGGTGGGCCCTATTGGCAACATGGTTATCATGTCCTAAAGGGAGTTGATATTGTGATTCCTGTGGATGTCTATGTTCCAGGCTGTCCCCCTAGACCTGAGTCTCTTATAGAGGGGCTATTGAAACTACAGGAGCAGATCCTTGAAGATCGACCATTAACTAGAAAAATGGCATGAGCCAAGAAAAAGAAAAACTAATAGCAGAGTTGGTCAATAAAGGCCTAGACGGTGATATGGACTCTGTCAATGCATGTGAAGATAGGGTTACCCGTTCTAAGGTCAAGGCAATGATAATGAAGATCAAAAAGGGAAGCTTAGATCGTCCACAAATGCCTGTATCATTATCAGATACGCCAAATGAATCTGATGATACCGGCAAGACTGATGACAAGACAACTGAAGATATATCTCAAAAGATAAAAAATATGTTGTTAGATAATTTCCCAGATGAGACCGATGAAACTGGTCAAGATGGACATATGTATGTTAGACCCGATAAATGGCTAGATATTGCTACTTGGCTAAAGAGTGAGTCGTCGCTTCTTTTTGATTCCCTTCAATGCCAAATGGGTATAGATGTTGGAGAGGACATACTTGAATCAAGATACAACCTACATTCCATGGTGCATGACCACTATTTGGAAGTTAGGATAAGAGTTGCCAGGTCTAATGCTAAGATTCCTTCCGTTGAACAGGTATGGAGAATTGCTGATTGGTTTGAGAGAGAAACATATGACATGCTTGGCATTGAGTATGTTGGGCATAGAGATCTGAGAAGAATATTATTGCCAGATGATTGGGAAGGGTGGCCACTTAGAAAAGATTATAAAGAGCAGGAAACTTACCATGGTATTGTGGTACCAAAAATGAAGGAAGGATGGGACTAGTTCACGGCGAAGAAATGGTCCTAAACATTGGGCCTCAGCATCCTGCAACCCATGGTGTATTGCGTCTTCAAGTAAGAACTGATGGTGAGGTTGTGTCTC
This sequence comes from uncultured Fidelibacterota bacterium, assembly GCA_937893835.1. Classification (GTDB taxonomy): domain Bacteria; phylum Fidelibacterota; class Marinisomatia; order Marinisomatales; family UBA1611; genus NZWG01. The sequence goes on along the minus strand of CALCSS010000155.1, from coordinate 19,836 downwards.
AGATAACACCTTATATGGGATACTTGCATCGATGTTTTGAGAAACATTGTGAAAATGTTACATATGAACAGGTCATACCTTACACTGATAGGTGCGATTATCTGTCCTCCATGTCTATGAATTTCGGATATGTTGTCGCAATGGAGAGGTTGATGGATATCAAGGTCAATGAACGGGTCGAGCATATTAGAGTTGTTATGGCAGAGTTACAGCGAATTGCCAGCCACCTATTATGCACTGGTGTATTTGGTTTGGATCTTGGTGCATTCACTCCATTTCTTTGGGCACTTAGGGATAGAGAGCGCATACTTGATCTGTTCGAGTTTACCTGTGGTGCTCGACTGTTATATAATTATATGTGGGTTGGTGGATTGAGCCATGATATTCCTGTGGGTTTTGTTGAGTCAACCTTTGAATTCCTTGATTATTTTGAACCAAAGATCGATGAGTTGGAAAATATACTCGCTCACAATAAGATATTGGTAGAACGTTCAGCTGACATTGGCGTTATGCCAAAGGATATAGCAATAAGCTATGGTGTGACTGGTCCAAATCTAAGAGCGTCTGGGGTAAAGTGGGATCTTCGAAAGAATGATTCATACTCAATTTATGACAGATTTGAATTTGACATACCAATTGGCGAAGGGAAAAAGGGAACCGTTGGTGATTGTTGGGATAGATTTTATGTTAGAATTCTTGAAATGAGAGAAAGTGTCAAGATCATAAGACAGGCACTTGCAAGCATGCCAAAAGATGGAGATGTGCACCAGTCTCTGCCTAAAAAGATACGCCCACCTAAAGGTTCAGTTTATGCTCGTACTGAGACACCAAGGGGTGACCTTGGCTACTATATTGAGAGTGATGGTAGTCCAATTCCCTATAGGCTAAAGATGCGTTCGCCTGCCTTTACTGCTCTATCTGTAATGGATGAGATTGCTGCTGGCTGGTTACTGTCTGATGTACTTGCAATTTTAGGTAGTCTTGATATTGTTCTTGGAGAGATAGATAGATGACCGTTGATTTCATCTTTGAAGGTTTGAATCAATTATTCCCGAGTTTTGCAGGCAATGATATTTTTTTAATTCTAGCAATGTTATTGCCATTTGCAGGACTATTTGGCTTTATCACGATCTATGGATTTGGTGTGATATATTCAGAATTAAAGGTCTCATCATTTATTCAGGATAAGATTGGTCCGATGGGGCAAGGTCCCGGTCTGCATGCAGGAAAATGGGGTCTATTGCAGCCTGTTGCGGATGGTCTAAAACTTTTCTTCAAGGAGGATATTATCCCTGCAAGTGCGGACAAGCCCCTGTTTATTCTTGCCCCATTTCTCATTTTTATTGGTGCTTTTATAAGCATCATCGCTGTTCCCTTTGGCGAGAAGATCATTGTGGCAGATATGAACATAGGTATCTTTTATGTTCTTGGAATTGGGAGTTTAGCTGTGATTGCAGTGATCTTAGCAGGTTGGTCATCTAATAATAAATGGGCGTTATATGGAGGTATGAGGTCCGCCGCACAGATCATTAGCTACGAGATACCAGCAGGAATTTCTTTGGTCGTAGTTATTATGCTGACAAGTTCATTAAGCATGCAGGAGATAATTTCCTATCAAGCGGGTGGTCTTTTTAACTGGGTCATCTTTGATAATCCATTCATGCCAATTGCCTTTGTGATCTACTTTATTAGCGCACTTGCTGAGACAAATAGAACGCCATTTGATCTTCCTGAATCAGAATCAGAATTGGTCGCAGGTTTTGTCACCGAATATTCTGGAGCCCGCTACGCACTTTTTTTTCTGAGTGAATATGCAAATATGTTTGTCGTAAGTGCAGTGGCAGCTACTGCATTCCTGGGAGGCTGGCAGAGTCCTTTCTCTGATTTTCTCAATACTCCTATCTGGAGCATGTTCTGGATGATCAGTAAAACATTTTTTCTAATTTTTGTAATGATCTGGATAAGATGGACGGTTCCGAGGTTGCGCGTGGACCAGCTAATGCATGTGTGTTGGAAAGTTTTTATCCCTATCGGACTATTCAATATCTTTGGAGTAGCCATATGGACTGTTCTAAGAGGATAAAATAATGGTCAAGTTCTTTACTGATATTTACACAGCAACCTCAACGATTCTTGGAGGAATGATCATTACCATCAATCATCTCTTCACTGCTAAGAGAGGTATTGCTACTTTACAGTATCCTGAAGAAAGATGGCCTCGTCCTGAGAGAGACATTGGTTTTGATCATGGGAGTTATAATGTCATAAGGTCCAGACTTCACGTTGATATGGATGATTGTATTGGTTGCCTAAAGTGCGAGCGCGCCTGTCCAGTCAACTGCATAAAAATTGAGACCTCAAAGGCACCAGAGAGAGGAGAGGACATCAAGGATGTCAAGCATATTGGCATTACTTCCAATGACTCACGTAAGGCAATGGTCGTTACACGATTTGATATTGATATGACCGAGTGTTGTTACTGTAATCTATGCACCTACCCATGCCCAGAGGAGTGTATATTCATGACTGGTGGCCCAAATAGTAAAAAACACCCTATTGACTATGAGTTCTCAGAGCCAGATCGTAGCGACCTTATCTATAGATTTGCAAAACCTGGTACAAAGGAAGGTATGGAAAAATTATTAAATGATGATAATAAGGTCGAGGCATAGCATCAATGACTGAGGTCCTCTTTTGGTTTATGGCTTTGTTTACTATTGCCTCCGCTTTGATGGTGGTATTGAATAATCAGCTATTATATTCAGCAATCGCTTTGTTATTCACGCTATTTGGCATTGCGGGACTTTATATATACCTATGGGCAGACTTCATAGCAGGTGTTCAACTTCTTGTATATATTGGTGGCATAAATGTCCTGATCATCTTTGGGATCATGCTTACAAATCGCATCGCATCTGTAAGACTATCACAGACAAATCTTCAGCAAGGTGTAGGTGGCGTATTCGCTTTTTGGGTCTTTTTACTCATATCACTAGTTATTTCAAAAACACCATGGTATCAACTGCCCGCTGTAGAGCCCTCAGGAACCGTAAGGGAAGTGGGCACTCTGTTAATGACAAAATATCTTTTGCCTTTTGAGGCCGCATCCATCTTATTACTTGGCGCACTGATCGGTGCGGCCATTCTTTCGAGGGAAGCAAACTAATGGATCAATTAAATAATTATCTATTCATTGCTGCAGCTCTTTTTTCCATTGGCTTGTTTGGTGTTATGACTCGAAGAAATGGTATCGCAGTTCTCATGGGAGTTGAATTGATATTGAATGCTGCAAACATCAACTTTGTTGCCTTTTCTCATTTTGGAGGTATGAACCTGGATGGACACATCTTTGCCTTGATTGTAATTGTACTAGCTGCTGCTGAGGCTGCTGTTGCATTGGCAATCGTCATAAACATATATAATAATCTAAATACCATAAATGTTGATGAGGCATCAAGGATGAAGGAATGATGGAAAATATCTTTATAAAATATTCATTATTGATTCTATTTCTGCCTCTGGCAGCCTTTGTCATCCAGATATTTTTTGGTAAACGCTTGCCTCGTCAAGGTGACTGGGTATCTATTGGCGCAATCTCAACGACTCTTGTCTTGGCAATCACAATGTTCGTTGCCATGATCATGAAAGATGATCCAGATTTTTATCAAGAAGCATCTTTTACCTGGCTGGACATGGGAGACTTCGAGATCAGACTAGGGTTCTTGGTTGATAACATTACCGTAATAATGTTGCTTGTTGTTGCTCTTATCTCTACCTGTACTCATGTATTCTCGACTCAATATTTGAAAGGTGATATTAGGTACTCACGCTATTTTGCATATCTTGGCCTATTTACCTTTTCAATGAATGGAATAGTTCTTGCGAATAATTTGATGTCCATGTACATGTTTTGGGAATTGGTGGGTGTCAGTTCCTATCTATTGATAGGGCATTGGTTTGAAAAGGATTCTGCAGCAAATGCAAGCAAAAAGGCTTTTCTTACCAACAGGGTTGGAGACATAGGATTTTTTATTGGTATTATGTTGATATATAATGCGATAGGATCATTTGCTTTTTCTGATATTTTTGATGGAGTTTCATCTGGCCTTATAGCGGGTAGTACTTTGACGCTTGCTGGAATTGGGCTATTCATGGGTGCAATGGGAAAATCATCGCAGTTCCCGCTTCATATATGGTTGCCTGATGCAATGGAGGGCCCTACGCCGGTCTCGGCATTGATGCATGCGGCAACGATGGTCGCAGCTGGAGTTTATCTTTCTGTAAGGATATTTCCAATTCTTACCCCCGATGCCCTATTGGTTGTGGCCTATGTCGGTGGCTTTACGGCACTCTTTGCTGCGTCAATAGCGATTACGCAAACTGATATCAAAAAAGTACTCGCATACTCGACAGTGAGCCAATTGGGGTATATGATATTAGCTGTAGGTACTGGTGTCTATACAGCCGCATTCTTCCATTTATTGACACATGCAATGTTCAAGGCGAACCTGTTCTATGGTTCAGGCTCGGTCATTCATTCAATGCACCATGCTTTACATGAGAAGCATGATCACGAGACCGATCCCCAAGACATGCATAATATGGGAGGTTTCAAGGATAGGATGCCCATAACATACTGGTCGATGCTTTTCAGTACTTTGGCGATAGCAGGGGTTCCTCTTTTTTCAGGGTTTTTATCAAAGGATGCCATTCTAGCAGGCACACTATCCTTTGCTCAGCATCACCCGGCACATTTTCTTCTTCCTGTATTTGGTTTTGCAGCAGCTGCTATGACAGCATTTTATATGTTCAGAATGATGTTCCTTACATTCCATGGAAAGCCAAAAATGCCTGATATAATTGATGATATACATGAGTCTCCAAAAGAGATGACAGGCCCATTGATCTTATTGGGTACGCTCAGTTTATTTATCTGGTATACTCTTCCATATTTCAATCCTATGTCCACACATGGCTGGTTTACAGACCTTGTTGTGCCTAGTGATTCTGTCGTACCTGGTAATCCATCTGCACAGCAGATAGAAGAGGGTGCACACCATGCCCATCATCTTGCAATGTATATCTCAATAGCAGTCGCGGTGCTTGGCATCTTCCTTTCTTGGTTTACCTATATTAAGAAGGGACTGTCTGCTCAGGCTTGGACGGATCGTTTTGGTTTCTTATATGATTGGAGCTTCAATAAATACTATTTTGATGAAAACTATGATAAATATATCTATCAACCATCTTTTAGGCTGGCTGAGAGAGTTGCTTGGATAGATTGGGAATTGTATGACAGATATTTTATTAATGGTTTTGGTCGTTTAACTAATTGGGCCAGCAAGGTCACTGGAAAATTTGATTTTGATGTCATTGACCAATTTATTGTGGATGGAACAGGAAGGATGGCAGCATTATTTGGTAGAAAATTAAAGACGATCCAGACCGGAAAACTTCAAAATTATGTGCTGTATGTTACAGCCGGGATAATCATACTGATGGTTATTCAGTCATTTTAACACAAATGTGTGAGTAGGGGAAAAGATGGAACATATTCTCAGTTTGCTTATTTGGCTACCCGTCATGGGGATGGTCGCCATTGCATTTATACCGCGTGAAAAAGAAGATCTGATCAGAACTTCTGCAGCGGTAACAACAGGGACTCAATTCTTGGTGACCTTATTGCTGTGGAGTGCTTTTGATTCCCAAGATGGATCAATGCAATTCAAGGAATGGGCAGAGTGGATTCCCTCATTCAATATTGCATATCATCTAGGCGTCGATGGCCTGAGTCTTCCTATGGTCATCTTGACTGGGATGCTCTTCTTCATAGGGGTATTCGTCAGTTGGAATATAAAAAAGGCTGTTAAGGGTTATTTTGCCCTTTTCCTATTACTTAATACAGGAGTCATGGGTGTATTCCTGTCACTGGATTTCTTCCTTTTCTATATTTTTTGGGAGGTCATGTTGCTACCAATGTATTTCTTGATTGGGATGTGGGGAGGACCTCAAAGGGAATATGCAGCAATAAAATTCTTTTTATATACGTTATTTGGTTCGGTATTGATGCTAGTTGGAATTCTAGGCCTCTATTTCTACTGTGGTAAGACATTTGATATTTTAGAACTCACTAGAGTTGCACCCGAGGCACTGGGAGGCATTCTCTGGTGGGGAATGAGTGCGATAAAGGTAATATGGGTTCTTCTTTTCATAGGTTTTGCGATTAAGGTTCCTGTCTTTCCATTCCACACGTGGCTGCCACTTGCACACGTTGAGGCACCAACCGCAATCTCCGTCCTTCTTGCAGGAATCCTATTAAAACTAGGCGTCTATGGTATAATAAGAGTTAACTATGGATTAATGCCAGATGGTGTATACTGGTTTTCAACTGCATTGGCCTTATTGGGACTAATTAACGTCGTTTGGGGAGGACTCTGTGCGTTAGCTCAAAAAGATCTGAAGAAATTAGTTGCCTACTCAAGTGTGAATCATATGGGATATTCTTTAATAGGCATGGCAGCAGTTGTTGCTGCGGGTGAGGCCCATGGATTGAATATGAAGGCTGCGCAAGCAGGACTAGGTGGTGCTGTTTTCCAAATGTTCAATCATGGGACAATATCCGCAATGCTATTCATTCTGGTTGGCGTCATTTATGAGAGGGCACATCATAGAGAGATCGAGGGCTTTGGTGGACTTGCAACCCAGATGCCTATCTATACGGGTATTACTGCAGTCGCATTTTTTGCTGGCCTTGGTCTTCCGGGTCTATCAGGTTTTATTAGCGAGGCCATGTGTTTTATAGGCGCTTTTCCTGTATACAAGGGTATAGTCATTGCTTCCACTATCGGGATACTTCTCAATGCCGCTTATTTTCTATGGGCATTCCAAAGAATTTTCTTTGGTGAATTAAATGAAAAATATTCGGACCTACCTGAAATAAACCGAATGGAATTATTCACAGTTGTTCCTCTATTGATCATTACATTGTTTCTTGGGATATACCCTGCGCCATATCTGGATATCATATCCAGTACGATGGATAGTATAATTAACCATGTGGTATCATTTGCAACTTTTGCAAGCATGTAGCAATGAACAATCTCCAAAGCCTATCCTATTATTATCCAGAGTTACTGCTCACAGTTGTCATCCTCGCTGTCATCATATATGATCTTTTCTTGAAAAGCAAAGACTCTGGTAAGGTTGGATGGTTATTGGTTTTCGGTCTTGTGGCAGTCTCTATTGCCATATATGTCCAAGATGATGGTATAACGACAACACTTTTCACAGATGCGATCGTGCTAGATCCATTCTCGAGCTTTTTTAAGATGGTGATCGTACTTGCTACCATATTGGTTTCTATTTTTAGTCTATATAATGATGAGTTGAATGATTATAGGAAAGGTGAATATTTCACTCTTCTGGGCATTGTTACTTTTGGTCTCTTTCTAATGGTCTCATCCATTGACCTTGTCATGGTATACCTTTCCATTGAGATAGTATCCATCATGTCGTTTGTGCTTGCTGGGTATCTAAAGCAGAGCACTCGTTCCAATGAGGCTGCATTGAAATATGTGGTCTACGGAGCATTCTCATCAGGAATAATGCTATTTGGTCTGAGTTATGTATATGGACTGACAGGCAGTACCAATTTCTTTCAAATACAGCAGGCCTTGTCCTCTTCTGACCAAGGTGCAAGCACTGCCATCATTATTTCTGTGATCATGATTTTGGCAGGGTTTGGATATAAGGTTTCTGCTGTTCCATTTCATTTTTGGACTCCAGATGTATATGAGGGTTCGCCTACCTCCATCACCGCCTATCTTTCTGTTGCTCCCAAGGCCGGAGCACTTGCCATGATGATTAGATTTTTTAATCAAGTATTGGCAGATGGAGGTGCAATGGCAGGGCTTGGTGGAGTCTCAACCACTGATTTACCATGGGCAAATATTATTAGCCTCATTGCTTTGGTCACAATGACAGTTGGTAATGTGGTCGCGATCCAGCAAGATAATGTAAAACGTATGCTTGCATACTCAAGTATTGCCCACGCTGGTTATATGCTATTGGCGATGCCTGTAATGTCAGGGGATGGCATCTATGCAATCATGTTATATGTCTTTATGTATCTATTTATGAATCTTGGAGCATTTTTTGTTGTGATCACAATAAAAAATAAGACACAAGGTGAGTCATTTGATGATTACAAAGGTCTAGGTTGGGAGATGCCTCTCGTTGGAGGAGTAATGACCTTGTTCATGGTCTCACTAACAGGTCTCCCTCCGACTGCTGGATTTATTGGTAAGTTCTATATCTTTGCCTCCTTGATCAATGGAGGTGAATCTTTCTATTGGCTTGTTGTGGCAGGAGGCCTCAACAGTGTTATCTCTCTGTACTATTACCTAAGAGTGGTGAAGGTCATGTATTTTGAAGGTGAGAGAAAAGAAACAATCTTATTTCCTTCAAGGGTGATCACTGGAATGCTTGTTTTCACTGCTATCCCAACCCTTATTCTGGGTATTTACTGGGTACCTGTTGCAGATTGGATAGAGAACTCCTTGGTCTTCTTTATTCAAACCATTTAACTATAATAATATATTGAACCATATAAATATCAAGAAAGGGCATGACGTACGAATAAAGGGTGCTCCAATAAATCAAATTCCTTCAGAAATAGTACCGGATAAGGTTTCCATTTGCCCTAGATCATTTAGAGGTGTGAAACCAAAATTAATTGTAAGTGAAGGTGATGCAGTCAGTGTTGGATCACCACTGTTCTATGATAAGCTTAAGCCTGAAGTCAAGTGGGGATCTCCTGCTAGTGGTGTGGTAAGTACTATTCAACTTGGTGCGAGAAGGGTAATAGATAAGATAGAGATTACTGTAGAAGAAAAAAAAATAGAACCATTTGATACCTTCTCTGATGCGCAATTGAACTCAGCCACCCGTGAAATAATATTGGAGAGCCTTTTAAAGGCAAATATTTTTCCACTGATCAGGCAGCGTCCATTTAACAAGGTTGCGGATCCAAGTGGAACCCCTAGAGATATTTTCATATCAGGTTACAATACAGCACCCATTTCTGTTGATCTTGCAACTGTAATTGATTCTCAAAAAGATAAGTTTCAGATGGGGTTGAAGGCATTAAGTAAATTGACCTCAGGCAATGTTTACTTGACATCGGAAAAACCGATGGGGTTTGATGGTGCTGTAAATCAAACTATCTCAGGTCCACATCCAGCGGGCAATGTTGGGATACAGATTCATCATATTAGCCCCCTTAAACCTGGAGATATCGTATGGACTGTGAATGCTCAACATGTCATAGCGATCGGTGGATTATTCCATACAGGTCTTTACGACCCTAAATGTATTGTGTCAATTGGTGGGTCTGGAGCATCAAATCCACAAATAGTACAGACTATATCTGGAACAAGTATCCGATCACTTTTAAAAGATCAGTCTTTGGATAGGTCTGTCAGACTGGTATCAGGTGATGTGCTGACTGGCAATTCAGTTGACATCAATGGTTACCTAGGATACTATGATTCATCTCTAACGATCATCAATGATGAGGTCAAGAGACCATTCTTAGGTATGTTAGCACTTGGTAGTAGTTCTACAAAATATAGTCTAACAAATACATTCTTATCTTTTGAAACCAATGAGTTTGATTTTACTACCTCTCAAAATGGCGAGTTACGTGCCATGGTTCCTCTTGATGCATGGGAGGATGTTCTGCCAATGGATATCATGCCTAATCCATTATATCGAGCAATTCTAGCAGAAGACATAGAAGAGATGGAGCAATTAGGCATTTGGGAGTGTGATGATGAAGATTTTGCACTTTGTTCTTTTGCATGCCCAAGCAAGATAGATGTTGGAAGTGTTATCAGAAGAGGCCTTGACCTAATGGAAGATGAAGGGTGACCATGAAATGGCTTAGAGATATTCTTGATAAGGTTGAGCCTGAATTCAAAGATGGTGGTAGGCTAGAAAGATTTGCTCCCATCTATGAGGCAACAGACACCATACTTTTTAGTTCTGATGAGAGAATAGAATCTGGTCCTCATATAAGAGATAGTGTTGATGTGAAAAGAGTGATGATTCTTGTTGTCATTGTATTGATACCATGTTATGTATTTGGAGCAATGAATGTAGGTTACCAAAAAGCACTGATCTTTGGTCTAGACACGAATTGGTTAGATAATCTGAGTATAGGTATTCTGGCCATCGGTCCTGTAATTGCAGTAACATTCGTCTCAGGTGCTTTTTGGGAATTACTCTTTGGAGTTGTACGAAAGCACCCAATATCTGAGGGATTCTTAGTGACGTGTGCCTTGATACCGTTGACATTACCTCCATCAATTCCACTATGGCAAGTTGCAGTGGCCACAAGTTTTGGAATCGTTATTGGAAAAGAGATCTTTGGTGGTGTTGGTATGAACATATTCAATCCTGCACTCACAGCAAGAGCCTTTCTTTATTTTACCTATCCCGCAGATATCTCTGGTGATAAGGTATGGGCATTGTCCCCAGATGGATATTCTGGTCCGACTGCCCTTAGTATTCCCGCAGGACAAACGAATGCAAATGCCATAGACCTCCTTGATAAAGCGAGCTCGGATCTTGTCTTTGATTTTTCCTGGATCAATATGTTCATGGGATGGATTCCAGGATCCATTGGTGAGACAAATAAATGGTTAATATTACTCGCTGCATTTTTTCTGGTATTTGTTGGAATTACTAGTTGGAGAATAATGCTAGGTTCAGTAATGGGGATGACGTTCATGGCCTTGGTAACAAATTTATTGGCTCCTTATTCAACGAATGCAATGCTGACAATCCCTCCACACTATCACTTAGTGATGGGAAGTTTCATGTTTGGTACTGTATTCATGGCCACAGAGCCAGTCACAGGTGCACATACAAACAAAGGTCGATGGATATATGGAATTCTTATTGGGATGTTGACAGTGATCATTCGAAGTATCAATCCAGCTTATCCAGAAGGCATTATGCTAGCTATATTATTGATGAACGCATTCGCTCCCTTGATCGACTATTTTGTTGTGCAAAGTAATATAAAAAAGAGATTGTTGCGTTATGCACAGTAACTCATATACGATTATCTTTACCTCTATAGTTACTATTATACTTGGATCATTTCTTTCCATTGCAAATGGTACATTGAAAGAGAGACAGGAGATCAATGTTGAGAATGACAGTAAGAAAAATATTCTATCCTCACTTGGTCATAGGCCACAACCTGAAAGTTCATGGACATCTGATGATATCAAAAGAATATTTGCACAGAAAATAGATGCCTATGTCTTGAATGCAAAAGGCGACCACACTGATATCGATCCAAAATCTATTGATACTGAAGCTGATAAGGAAAATTTGCCTATTTATGTTGATAAAGAGAATGGTGAAGTTAGAGGTTATGCGATTCCAATATCAGGAAAGGGGCTTTGGTCCACCCTCTATGGTTATTTTGCAATTGAGCCTGATGGCATTACTGCAAAAGGAATAACCTTTTACGCTCATAAGGAGACACCGGGTCTTGGAGGCGAGGTCGAGAAGCCTTGGTTTCAGAAGAATTTTGTCGGAAAGAGATTCATTGATGAAAAAGGAAATCTCGTAGGTATCAAGGTCATCAAAGGTAAGGCCAATCCCGATAGTCCATATGAGGTGGATGGCATATCTGGAGCAACGATCACAAGTAAAGGCCTAGAATCATTTCTTGTTGAAGATCTAGAAAAATACGAACCATTTTTTCAAAAGATCAGGAATGGAGACATCTAATGTCAGTTCTTGATAAGAAATCAAAAGATGCACTAACCGATCCTCTGATGAAGAATAATCCTATCAGTCTTCAGGTACTTGGTATTTGCTCTGCCTTGGCTGTTACTGTTCAGTTGAATACCGCAGTGGTAATGACATTGGCCGTGGTCTCGGTATTGTCGGTATCTAATACATTGATCTCCATAATCAGGAATATGATACCAGGAAAAGTCAGGATCATCGTTCAGTTATCTGTCATTGCGAGTCTAGTGATCTTGACCGACCAGATATTGCAGGCTTATATGTATGACATCAGTAAACAACTATCAGTGTTTGTAGCATTGATTATCACAAATTGCATCGTGATGGGTAGGGCAGAGGCATTTGCCATGCAAAATACACCTGGGAAATCCTTTCTTGATGGATTGGGCAATGGTCTGGGATATGGAGGTATTCTTATATCGGTAGCCTTTTTTAGAGAGTTATTGGGTAGTGGAACAGTCTATGGATTTTCTGTCATACCTGATTCATTTTATGCTGCGGGATATCAGAATATGGGATTAATGGTATTGTCTCCAGGTGCCTTCATAATACTTGGTCTAATTGTATGGGGTCAACGAATAGTTAGTGGAGTTAAAGAGGAATAGAGACTTTGGAACATTATATTAGCATACTTACCAAAGCGATCTTCATAGAAAATATACTACTTGCTTATTTTCTTGGAATGTGTTCATTCCTTGCAATATCCAAGAAGGTAGATACATCCATTGGCCTAGGCTTTGCAGTTATATTCGTTCTTACCATAACAGCACCAGCAAATTGGACCATTCATAATTATCTTTTGAAGGATGGAGCCTTGGTCTGGTTGAATCCTGAATACGGGGTAAATGGTACAACTACAATCAACCTTAGTTTTTTAAATAGTATCATTTTCATTGCTGTCATTGCGGCAATGGTTCAATTGGTAGAGATGACCTTGGATCGTTTTGCTCCAACTCTATATATAAGTCTTGGCATATTCCTACCTCTGATCGCTGTTAATTGTGCAATATTAGGTGGTTCTATGTTTCTCGTTGAAAGGGAATATACTTTTATTGAATCTACCGTATATGGGTTTGGGTCTGGTGTTGGTTTTTTCTTGGCCATAACCTCAATGGCTGCCATAAGACACAGAATCAGATATTCAAACGTACCTGTCCAACTAAGGGGTGTTGGAATAACCATGTTATTAACAGGATTGGTTTCCATGGCATTCATGGCATTTTCAGGAATTGATCTATGATCGAACAGATCTTATTAAGTGTATCGGTATTTACTGGAGTCGTATTGATCTTGGTATTGATCCTGAATTTTGCAGAAAGCAAGTTATTACCGCAGGGAGATATAACTATTGAGATCAATGGAGAGACTGATAAAAGCATCACCACACGCCCTGGTGGCACTTTATTAAGTGCACTTTCTACCCAATCTATATTTCTACCCTCTGCTTGTGGTGGAGGTGGTACTTGTGCAATGTGCGAGTGTCAGGTTATGGAGGGAGGAGGAGAGATCTTGCCTACAGAGACAGGACATATCAGCAGGAGCAAGGCCAAGAATAGATGGAGATTAGCTTGCCAGGTCAAGATCAAGGAAAATATGAAGATCCATGTCCCAGATGAAATATTTAGTATTCAAAAATGGGTGTGTACTGTAGAGTCTAATAATAATGTAGCAACCTTTATAAAGGAATTGGTATTGAATCTACCTGAAGGGGAGAATCTAAATTTTAAGGCTGGAGGATATATACAGATCGATATCCCTGAATATCACAATCTTTCCTTTGGTGGTTTTGATGTTGAGAAAGAATACCATCCAGATTGGGATAAATATAAGATATGGGACTTAGTTGCTCATAACGATGAACCAATATTTAGAGCCTATTCAATGGCCAACCACCCCGCAGAAGGCAATAGGGTCATGCTTAATGTGAGGATTGCAACACCACCACCACCTCTTTGGAATGAAGCTCCTCCAGGTCTAGCATCATCCTATATCTTTAATCTGAAACCTGGTGATAAGGTCACCGTATCTGGCCCTTATGGTGAATTCTTTATCAAGGAAACAGATAGAGAAATGGTATATATAGGTGGAGGTGCGGGGATGGCTCCAATGAGGTCTCATCTTTTTCATTTGTTTCAGACGTTGAAAACTGGACGTAGAGTTTCATTTTGGTATGGAGCTAGATCGGTACGTGAGATGTTCTATGATGAGCATTTCAAAGATATCGAAGAGAAGTTTCCTAATTTTTCGTATAAGGTTGCGCTCTCCGAGCCTATGGATGAAGATAATTGGTCAGGCTCTACAGGTTTTATTCACCAGGTCCTACATGATGAGTATTTAATGAATCACGATGATCCAACAGAGATAGAATACTATATGTGTGGACCTCCTCCCATGATAAATGCAGTTGATAACATGTTAGATAGTTTAGGCGTTGATAAAGGAATGATAGCCTATGATAGTTTTGGCTAACATTAATTTGAAAGCAATTTCTCTTAAAGCCCGACCTTTGTTGGGCTTTTTGTTATTTTTTAGTGGATGTGGTAATGAAAGAAATCAATTCACAATTAATGGCAATACGATGGGTACTACTTATTCAATCAAATTTGTCTCATCAACCACTAACATTGATATTGAATCTATTGAGAGCGGTATTGACTCTTTGTTGAACCAGTTAAACAAACAAATGTCCACGTGGGACCCAAAAAGTGAAATTTCATTGTTTAACTCATGGAAATCATTGGAGCCCTATCCTGTATCTGAAGCCCTGCTCAAGGTCATGAATGGTGCTATTGATATTTCAAGGAAGACAGATGGTCTTTTTGATATTACAGTATATGAATTAATGAGATTATGGGGCTTCGGTCCAAATCCCAAATCTGGAATGCCTGATAATAATGAGATCATATCAGCATTAAATAGATCAGGGTATGGAAAGATCACGATCAAAAATGAAACATTGATAAAGAGTAACAAGAGCATAAAGGTAGACCTAAATGCCATAGCAAAGGGATATGGAGTAGATAAGGTGTTTGCTTACGTTAGAACAAAAGGATATGAGGACATATTTGTTGAAATAGGAGGCGAGGTAAGATGTTCTGGGAAAAATAGAAACAATCGAAAATGGACAATAGGCATCGAAGACCCATTAGTTTTTGATAGCAATGATAATGATTTCTGTGCCATTCTTCATTTGGATGATGGGTCCGTTGCAACATCTGGGAATTATCGTAACATCGTTAATCTTGATGGTGAGATCCTTGGTCATACGATCAACCCAAAGACTGGTTTTCCAATTCAAACTGATGTCCTTTCAGTAACCGTATTATCAGAATCATGTATGATTGCCGATGCTTGGGCTACTGCATTAATGGTGATGGACTATGAAATTGGCTATGAAAAGGTCAATAATAATCCTGAGATCGATGCAGTCTGGATCATGAAGGATAGTGAAGATGGGAATCGTTATGTTTCTAAATCAGGAAATATGGAAATAAAGGAATTGAAATATCTTTTTAAATAGATGCTGAGTCTATGCTTGAATTCTCACATTTACTTGTGTCGCCTCGACATATTGAGCAATTTCCATTCGGACTTAATCCACCACATGATCCTGAGAGAGGTTTTCTATTGAAAATTACACCAATTGACATAGCTGCAATAGCAAGGCATAAGATGATAATTCCTAATATTGTTTCCATCATTTGAAATTACTCATAAAAATAATTTATTATATTGAACAAAATATTTCCTGTTTCCATGTTTTAAGAGAAACAATGTAATTTATGGGCTATCTTAAAAAGGCAGATTAATGGTTTACAGTAAATTGAAATATATATTACTCATTTTATTACCATCTATGGTATTCTCAGCAGGTTCAGAGCATGGCACTGCACCTCATTTAAATGGTGAAGGATTGGCGATATTCTGGGTAATACCATTTGTCGGGATTTTGTTATCCATTGCTGTGCTACCTCTTGTTGCTGCTCAATTCTGGCATCATAATTTTGGAAAGGTGTCATTATTCTGGGCTGCATCATTGATCTTACCCTTTTTGTTTGATCAAGGACTAGAGGTTACTCTTTATGAACTTCTCCATGTTGGTCTATTGGAATACATTCCATTTATCATTCTTTTATTGGCACTCTTTACAATTTCAGGCGGCGTTAGATTAAAAGGCACATTGGTTGGGACACCTTTTTTGAACACAGTAATAATATTTATTGGTACGGTTTTAGCTAGTTGGATGGGTACCACAGGTGCAGCTATGTTGCTTATTCGTCCATTGATCAGAGCAAACCAACAAAGAAAAAATAAAGTACACATCATTGTCTTTTTTATATTCCTCGTTGCAAATATAGGTGGTTCTCTTACTCCTTTAGGAGATCCACCATTATTTTTAGGTTTTTTGAAAGGTGTTGATTTCTTTTGGACAACTTCAGCAATGTTACTTCCTATGATCTTTATGGTGATTTGTTTATTATTGATCTTCTTTGGTATTGACACATATTACTATGGTAAAGAAGGAGATATACAGGTGGATACCTCAAGTAAACAAAAATTGGGTTTAGAAGGTTCATTTAATCTTTTGCTCTTGATTGGTGTTATTTTTGGTGTGCTGTTGTCAGGTTTCTGGAAACCTCATATTTCTTTTGAGATTTATCATATCCATTTGGAATTGCAGAATATTGTCCGTGATATACTTCTACTCTTACTTGCTTATGCAAGTTGGATCCTGACATCAAAACAAATTAGAAAGGCAAATGAATACACTTGGTTCCCAATAGTGGAGGTCGGGAAATTATTCGCAGGCATCTTCGTTACCATCATCCCTGCAATTGCTATATTAAAGGCAGGGTCAAATGGTGCATTAGAATCAGTCGTATCTTCTGTATCTAAAGATGGGAAACCAATTGATTATATGTATTTTTGGTTAACAGGTATCTTATCTAGCTTTCTTGATAACGCTCCCACTTACCTTGTGTTCTTTAACACTGCTGGTGGAGTGCCTTCGATATTGATGAATGAAATTCCCAATACATTATTGGCGATATCAGCGGGAGCGGTTTTTATGGGAGCAAATACATATATTGGGAATGCTCCAAACTTTATGGTCAAGTCAATATCAGAGTCATCAGGCATAGAGATGCCTAGTTTCTTCGGTTACTTTTTCAAGTGGTCAGTACCCATTCTCATGCCTCTATTCATTATCGTTACCTACATCTTCTTTATATGAGAATTACCAAGGTTACAACAAAGACGGGTGACTCTGGTGAAACTGGCCTAGGAAATGGTGAGAGGGTATCTAAGAATAACATAAGAGTTCATGCCATGGGCTCCATTGATAAACTAAATTCAATTATTGGTTGGACCCGTACATTGGCAAACGCGAATATTGACAAAACGTTGGGATTGATTCAACAAGACCTATTTAACATAGGAGGTGAGTTAGCCATCCCAGAGGTGGAAATGAACCTTTTGGAGGAATCTCGTTTGGAATGGCTAGATATGTTAACAGACCAATACAATGAAAAATTACCTCCCTTGGATGAATTTATCCTCCCTGGTGGCAATGAATTTTCATCGAGGTTACATATCTCTAGGGCTGAATGTCGAGAAACTGAGAGGACTTTAATAGGACTAAGCGAGCAAGAATATGTATCAGATCTACATAAAAAATATCTAAATAGATTATCAGACCTTTTCTTTGTAATTGCTAGAATAGTAATGTCTGATCAAAAGATCGAAGAAATATCTTGGGATTATAATAAATAAGATGAATTTCAATAATACACCCATAGATTGGGATGCAGTACATAATGTAATAAAAAATGCAACCAGCATAATGCTAACCACCCATGAAAATCCAGATGGTGATGGATTGGGAGCGGAATCTGGTCTTTATTATCATTTGAAAGAGCAGAATAAGGATGTGAGAATAATAAATTATTCACCCCTTCCTCGAGAATATAAATACCTTAATTCAGATAATATCTTTGAATGCTATGACAATGAATCCCATGATGATTGGATAAAGGATATTGATCTTGCCATAGTTTTTGATGTTGGTGATTTTTTGCGTATAAGGACCTTGGTCAATACGATTGAAAAATATGATATAGAGACTATGAACATCGATCATCATCCTCATCCAGATGATAATGTGTTCACTTACAATCTTGTCAATCTCTCAGCCGCCGCCACTGGCTGCATGGTCTATGATTATCTAAAGGTTGTAAGAGATAAGCCAATTTCAAAAAATAGTTTATTAGGGATTTACACGGCCATGATGACAGATACCGGTTGTTTTAGGTATAGTAATACGGATAATAAATGTCATGAGATTGCAATAGAATGTTTGAATATTGGTATTGAAACTCATAAGATATATCAGCATATTTACGAGAACAGTACACGTTCAAGAATAAAACTTATGGGTGAATTTCTATCCAATTTGAAATATGAGTTGGATGGTACTTTCGCATGGTTCATCATTTCCAACGAAATGATGAAAGTGGCAAATGCCACGAGGTCCGATGTTGATGGATTCACTGATATGGTAAGAACAATAAGTGGTGTGGAAGTATCACTAATGATCTTTCAGCAAAATGATTCAAGTTGTAGAATAAATTTTAGATCAAAGGGTAGATATAGTGTCAATGACATAGCCAAAGAGATGGGAGGTGGAGGACATGCCTTTGCTGCAGGAGCAGTGGTCAATGGTTCGCTAAAAGATGTCTCATCTAAGGTTGTGAAAGCCACATCTATTTCAATTGAGAAAAAAATGACTGATTTACTATAATGAAGATATTTGTAGCAAAAGATGCAGGCTATTGTTTTGGTGTTAGGGATGCTGTAAATCTTGCTTATGATACTGCACAAGCATATGGTGAAGTTTATATGCTTGGGACAATAGTACATAATGAACGAGTGATAAAAGGCCTCTCAGATGTTGGCGCTAAAGTAGTAGAGTCATTGGATGATGTCCCTCCTGATAAACCATTATTATTTCGTGCTCATGGTACACCTCCTGAGCTATGGGAGGCAGCATCAAATAAAAATCTAAAATTAATTGATGGTACCTGTCCACTTGTGACTGAGATACATCAGGAAATAAAAAAACTAGATGACGAAGGTAGAAGAACTATAATAATTGGGGATCACGGGCATGATGAGGTTATTGCGATAGCAGCTCAGGTAAAAAACCCAATTATTATATCAAATATTGAGGAGGCAAAATCCCTTCGAAAGATGAAAATGGCTGGTGTGGTAAGTCAATCAACACAGATGATAGAGAATGTTCAGGAAATTATGAATGTTTTGATGGAAAAGGTCTTCGATCTTCGTTTTATAAACACAATTTGTTTTCCAACAAGAAGAAATCATGAGCAAATAAAGGAACTAGCAATAAATAATGACGTAATGATCATTATAGGATCATTTACAAGTGCAAATTCAAAAAGACTTGCCCAACTATCATTGGAGAGAAACAAGAGATCATTTCAGGTTACTTCAGCAAATGAGCTAGAGGCATCTTGGTTTAAGGATTGTGATAGTGTTGGGATATCTGCTGGAGCGTCTACGCCTGATGACGTAATTGAAGAAGTTATTGTTAGGATTAAGGAAGTCGGGCACATAACTGAAAAGGAAAAAATATATGAGTAAGGGATCATTTGAAGTAAAGGTAGGTCTTGCAGAAATGCTTAAAGGTGGTGTGATCATGGATGTAACGAATGCTGATCAAGCAAAGATTGCTGAGAACGCTGGTGCATGTGCGGTTATGGCACTTGAGCGAATACCTGCTGATATCAGAAAAGATGGTGGGATTTCTAGGATGAGCGATCCAGAAATGATCAAAGGTATTCAAGATGCGGTCTCCATACCAATTATGGCAAAATGCAGAATCGGTCATTTTGCAGAAGCCCAAGTATTAGAAA
Source organism: uncultured Fidelibacterota bacterium (assembly GCA_937893835.1). GTDB lineage: Bacteria > Fidelibacterota > Marinisomatia > Marinisomatales > UBA1611 > NZWG01. The sequence goes on along the minus strand of CALCSS010000155.1, from coordinate 73 downwards.
CCCTTGAAATTGACTTCATAGATGAGAGTGAGGTTTTGACACCTGCGGACGAGCATAATCATATCTGGAAACA
>CALCSS010000154.1 GCA_937893835.1 uncultured Fidelibacterota bacterium | reverse complement strand
CCTTTAAAATTATTTATCTTATTCCCATTCGATGGTCCCTGGAGGCTTGGAGGTAATATCATATACCACCCTATTAACACCTCGGACAGAATTTACAATTCTGTTTGATATCTTTGTTAATGTATCTGTAGGCATATCAAACCAATCAGCAGTCATACCATCTGTGCTAGTCACAGCACGTATTGCCAGCAAATTCTCATAGGTTCTCTGATCACCCATCACGCCTACTGTCTTCACAGGAATCAATACTGAAAATGCCTGCCAAATTGAATCATAGAGATCATCTTCATACAAAATATCAATGTAGATCTTATCTGCCTCTTGTAAGATACTTATGCGTTCTGGAGTTATTTCTCCAATGATTCGAACTCCTAGGCCTGGCCCAGGAAACGGATGCCTTTTGATAAGAATGTCAGGGATATCAAGTTCCTTTCCTATCTTTCTCACTTCATCTTTGAACAATTCTTTTAACGGCTCTACTAGTTTGAATTCCATATCATCTGGTAGACCACCCACATTGTGGTGGCTTTTTATCACATGCGCCGTGTTTCCCTTACTTACACCACTTTCAATTATATCTGGATAGAGGGTGCCTTGCGCTAGAAATTCAATATGTCCTATTTCTTTAGCAATTCGATCGAAAGAAAAGATAAATTGATTCCCAATTATCTTCCGTTTCTTTTCAGGGTCCACTTCGCCTTCAAGTTTTGATAAAAATATTTCAGACTCATCATAGGCATGAATATTAACTCCCAAGCCATTTTTTAATGCCTCAACACATTCCTTGACCTCATTTTTTCTCATAAGTCCATGGTCTACTATCACAGCATGTGAGCGGTCTCCCACAGCCTTATGAAGAAGTGCGGCAACAACAGTGGAATCAACACCACCACTAACTCCAGTCAGAACACTGCCATCCCCGACCAGGTTTTGAATCTTGGCTATTTGTTCCTTGATAAAATTTCCGGCTGTCCAATTTGGAGAGCAATCTGCTATATCAAACAAAAAATTAGCTAGCATTTTATTGCCTTCACGAGTGTGATGTACCTCAGGATGAAATTGAGTTGCCACCAACCCTCTTTCTTTATTTGTCATAGCTGCGACTACTCCATTTGAGGAGCAAGCCGACACTTCCCACCCATCTGGAACCTTAGAAACCTGATCTCCATGACTCATCCAGACCTTGGAGGATTTAATATCTGCAAAGATACCATCTTCAGCCTGAATTTCAATCTCTGTAAAACCATATTCACCTTCACCTGTGGATGAAACTTGTCCTCCATTAAAATGGGTCAATAAATGTAATCCGTAACATATTCCCAAAATGGGTAATCCACTATTAATTATATTATGATCAAAATCAGGAGCACTTTGTTCATATATGCTGCTAGGTCCACCAGACAAGATTATCGCAGCAGGATCTTGAATCAAGATCTTATCTAGGCTTGTTTCTGGAGGCATGATCTCAGAATAGACATTCTGCTCTCTTACCCTCCTAGCAATAAGCTGTGTGTATTGAGATCCAAAATCAAGGATCACAACCCCATTATTATAAATATTATTCATAGGAAAATTGTTTTTTCAAATCTTCTAGGTATAGATCATTGGTCAACTGAAAATGAATAGGAGTGATGCTAACATAGTGTTCTTTTATGGCCTTACCATCATAATCAATTGATTGATCCTCATCTATCATTTTTCCTTTGATCCAATAATACTTACTGTTCCTTGGGTCAATACGCTCTTCAAATTCATCTACAAAGTACTGACTACCCTGGCTAGTGACCTTCATACCTTTGATATCTTTATAATCACAATATGGAACATTCACATTCAACAAGGTACCCTTAGGAAGTCCATGCTCTATCACATGTCGCACAATTTTTTTTGCATATATTTTTACACCTTCATAATTATCTGTGTTAAAAGAGGCTAAACTTATAGCTATTGAGGGAATGCCTTGTATCATGCCTTCAGTAGCTGCAGATACAGTACCAGAATAAATAATATTACTACCAAGGTTTGCTCCTTGGTTGATACCTGATATAATTATATCGGGCCTATCTAGCATAAGTGATTGAATAGCTATTTTGACACAGTCTGCAGGAGTACCACCGATGGACCATCCTCTAAACCCATTCTTTTTTTCAATTGATCTAACTCGAATGGGATCAGACAATGTGATCGAGTGGCTTGATGCACTTTGCTCTGTACTTGGTGCTGCAATAAATGTTTCACCAACTTCATTCATAGCCTCACAAAGAGCATATATTCCTTGCGATGATATACCATCATCGTTGGTAATTAAGATCTTCGGCCTGCTCATGAAAGAAGCGTGATCAGCGTCGTGATCTTTTCCTTCATACTATCACGAGCTACGATATGATCAACGAATCCTTTTTCAAGTAGAAACTCGGACCTCTGAAATCCTGGAGGGAGGTCCTGTCCAATTGTTTGTTTAATGACTCGAGGTCCTGCAAAACCAATCAAGGCACCAGGCTCAGCTAATATCACATCACCAAGCATTCCAAAGCTTGCAGTAACGCCACCAGTTGTCGGGTCAGTTAATATGGGTATGAAAAGACCACCATTATTTGAGAATTTTGCTAATTGAGAACTAGTTTTAGCTAATTGCATAAGCGATATCGCTCCTTCCTGCATTCTAGCTCCACCCGATGAACAAATGAGAATAAATGGTACTTTTTTTTCTCCAGCCATAACCAATGATCTAGACACAGCCTCTCCAACAACAGATCCCATACTACCACCAATAAATGAAAAATTCATGATTGCTAAAATAACATCATGACCATTCATCTTACCTTCACATACACGAATCGCATCATTATCACCAGTCTTTGATTTAGCTGCGATTATCTGATCTTTATATGCTTTATTTGCTTTAAAATTCAAAAAATCCTTTGGCGAGAGATTCTCAAAATGACTAGATATCGTACCTTCATCTAACAGTAGAGTCACATAGGTATCTGGAGAAATTTTAAAATGATGATCGCAATGATGACACACAGAAAGTTTCTTTTCAAGTTCTGGTCGATAGATTATCTCATCACATGATGGACATTTATCCCACAAGCCATCAGGAATTGATTTTTTTTCAGGATCTTTTAATTTTTTTTCGTTTCGTTTAAACCAAGCCATATATACAATCTAATGTTCGAGGTGCATTACTAGTGCATCACTACCATCTCTGTAGTAATCATTACGTACATCTATCTCTTTAAACCCAAAACTCAAGTAAAGATTGATGGCAGATAAATTACCTTGTTTTACTTCTAAAAATACGGATGATTTAGATGGAATCTGATTTAAAATGTGGCCAAGCAGGAGCCTTCCAAGTCCTTTACCTTGGAATGATGGTGTAATTGCCATATTAATGATATTTACTTCATTATTAAATAAGCGAACCATACAATATCCCAAGATGTTTTGTGATTGTTCTATGACCCAAGTAATTTTTTCTGGGATATCCTCTAATTCATCTGCTATCATCTCTATGGTCCAATGTTCTTTACTAAATACAACTTCCTCAATTAAAAAAATAGATCGTAGGTCCTTAGGAATAGCCTTCCTCACTATTTTTTTTTCAAACACTGCGTTTGATTTCAAAAGGTGCTATGTATTCTGGTACTAGACCGTAAGGCTTATGAATTATCCATTCATCAAAAAATAAAGATGCAAGTAATCCAATATGTCTCGCAGAATGTATTACCTCTTGAATTGAATCATCGGCATTAAAAAAATTTCCACAATTAGAATGAAAACCTATCTCTCTGCCATCTAAATATTTATCAATATTATTTACGACGGCTTTATCCTTCATTTTTGGCAAATTATTTTCCCAATCAAAGCCTTGGTAGAATACTTTTTTTGAGTGAGAGTGTAGTATGCCATTTTTTGGTTCACGATCCTTTAAGGCAAATGCCAAAGATAACATAGTTGGAACAGGTATTATTGGAAGTCCTTTTGAATATGCGAGACCTTTACAAAATCCAAGGCCTA
>CALCSS010000153.1 GCA_937893835.1 uncultured Fidelibacterota bacterium | reverse complement strand
GAACGTCTCAATAAAATAATTAAGGCAGATTATGATATAATCATAGTTGGGAATGTAGGTCAATTAAACCAAATAGCATCATCAGATGCATTGGTGGTCATGGTCTATCATGGCATAGGATTAAAACAATCTTATTATAATGACATTGATGAACGCGTAGATATAAGATCAGTTGAGTCTGTGGCAAGATTCAATGAATTAAAGGATTATGGGCATGGAAACCTTGCGTTAACTGGATTTACAAAACTAGACAGGTTGGTGACATTAGCCAATGAGAGCATCAATGAAACCAGGACCAAACTTCAGATTGACCCTTCAAAAAAAACAGTTTTATATGCGCCTAGTTTCTATCCCACATCCATAGATAGGGTCTGTCCTTTTTTACCAGAATTAGGCCAAGATCATAATTTGATCATTAAATTACATGGATTTAGTTGGGAGCAAAAAAAATATCATTATCAAAATATTCTATGTTCTGAACTATCAAAGGAAAACGAGAACATCCATCTCTTGGCCAATGAGGATTTTGATATCATTCCTTACTATTTGGTGGCAGATATTCTTATCAGTGACATATCATCTACCATATTTGAGTTTCTACCAAGAGACAAGCCCATCATACAGGCACAATGCTACAGCCTTAAACTTAAGCATAGAATTTTCAAGAGACGTTTTTGGAGAAAAATGGATCTTGAAAGGCAAGACAGTGTTGATTTTACCTATCAGATATCAGAGCCTGAGGATCTCCTAGGCATGGTTTATTATGCTATTGACAATATGGATGAGATGTCTTCAAATAGGATAGAGGCCTCTGAATTTTACCTGTATGAGACCGATGGAAAGGCATCTACCAGATTGGTTGATGCTATAGAAAATCATTGAAATGAGGATTGGCGTCTATAGCCCCAATTGGATAGGAGATTCAGTCATTTCTATTCCCTTTATTCAATCATTAAAAGATCAAGAACCAGACGCTGAAATAACTATTATATGTAAGGAATGGGTCACCGGAGTCTATGATAATCATCCAGCAGTAAATGAGATTATACCATTATCGAAGACCAAGTTAACCGGATTCATTAATATTATTAAGACAGGTCGAGATCTTAGAGAATATGATTTTGATAGATTTTATACATTGACCGATTCATTTAGAAGTGCATTGATCCTGTGGCTATCTAATGCCCAACGGAGGCATGGTTACAGTTCTCAAATGCGATCTATGTTTTTAACAGATGCAATGCCAAGACCTAACAAGAATATCCATCGATCAAAAAAATATTTGAATCTGATACAGTCTGGTCTCACAACTTTAGATATTCCAAAAATTCATTTATCAAATTCTGAAAGTAAGTGGGCAGAAAAAGAAATGGCAAAACTTGAATTAAGTAAACCCGTTGCTATATTCCCGTTTAGCGTGGCCAATAATAGAACCATCCCAAATGAGATCTTGATAAAGTGGATAGATCAGACAAATAATGATTATCTTGTGTTTGGATCGAAAAATGATATTGAAAGAGGGGAAACGCTCATAAACGTTTGCAATGGTAATTCCATCAGGTCTATCTGTGGAGGCTATTCTCTTAGAGAATCCATTGCCCTTATTTCGGTTTGTAAATATGCATTAGCAACTGACAGCGGTCTGGGCCATGTGTCAGCAGCGCTTGGTCTACCTACAGTCTCTTTTTTTGGTGTAGGTATAGACGCAGTAACAGGACCAGTGGGTGAGAATGCTACCATTATAAAATACTGTAGTCCTTGTCTGGGTGACCTATGTAAAGACCATGATGGAAATAGATCATGCATAAAAGAAATATCAAGATTTGATATAGAAGTTGCTGTGAATAGGATAACAAATCAGTAATTTTATTTTATCATGAGAGCATTAATACTTGCAGCAGGTGTATCAAGGAGGTTATATCCTCATACATACAATACACCTAAATGTTTATTGGATGTGGGAGGAAAGCCAATTATTCATTATCAATTGGAGGCCTTGAACGATCTTGGAGTGACAGATGTTACAATGGTCGTAGGTTATCATCGCGAGATGCTCATAGATAATATTGAAAAAAATTTTCCAGATCTAAATTTCCATTTTGTTGTCAACCATCATTACTTTGAGACCAATACTGCATATTCAGTCTATGTCGGTAGAGAAAAATTTGATACAGAACATCTTCTAATGAACGCAGATGTAATCTATCCAAGTGAATTATTAGCTAAATTATTTGATTCAAACTATGAAAATGCCTTAGCAGTTGATGTGAAATCATGTGGCAGGGAGGAAGTGAAAGTAATTGATGGAGGAGGAAACAAAGTTGTCGCAATTGGCAAGGACCTTATTGAGGAACAATGTCTTGGTGAGTTCATAGGAGTCGCTAAATTATCTTCGGAATTCGTTGACCATTTTGTAAGGTCACTAGGTACTCTAATTGATGCAGGTGGTAAAAATGATTATTTTGAGGCTGCCATCCAGCCCTTATTGGAAAAATTACAAGTAAACTATATTGATGTCTCAGAATATCCTTGTCTTGAGATAGATTTTATTGAGGACCTTGAGTCCGCCAGAGAATTATTCAAGAACTAGTTGTACTTTGGCAAAGATATTACCCTTTAAAGGATACCTTCCACCTCCGTCATTGGCGAAAGTTGTTTCCTCGCCGCCATATGATGTGTTGTCCTCTGATGAGGCTAGGGAAATGGTAAAGAAAAATGATAGATCCTTTTTGAGAGTTGTCAAGCCAGAGGTTGATTTCACAATAAAAGATGAGCCACAGCATGAGGACCTACATCAACATGCCGCAAATAATCTAGATCAGTACATATCTGCTGGTAATTTGCTAAAGGACGAAGACGAATCTTTCTATGTATATCAAATTTCAATGGGCATGCATATGCAGACTGGTATCATCGCTGCAGTATCAATAGAAGAATATGATGGTTCATTAATAAAAAGGCATGAGTTCACCCGTCCTGAAAAAGAAGATGATAGAACAATGCATATTGATATAACTGGAGCCAATACAGGTCCTGTGTTTCTAACGTTTAGAAATAATGGCGGATTCAAACACCAATTATCAGACATCATATCACGAGAAAAAGATATTAGTTTTAAAGCGGAGGATGATACGGTCCATTCAATATGGAAGGTCAAGGATGCAGCATTGATAAATGGAATAAGATCTTACTTCAAAACTCTTGATTGTCTATATATTGCTGATGGGCACCACCGAGCAGCATCAGCCTCTAGGATTCAAAAGACTCGCTCAAATAATAATCCTTATCATAATGGGAATGAGCCCTATAACTATTTTTTAGCAACGATATTCCCCCATGACCAGGTCCAGATACTTGCATACAATCGATTGGTCAAAGATCTTGGTGGCCTCAGCGAAGAACAATTTTTGAATGCAATAGAAAGTAAATTCCAGGTGAAAAATTTATCTAAGCGTGAAGTTCCCAATAAGAAATTGAATTTCACAATGTATTTTATTGATCAATGGTATGCCCTAGAGGTAAAACCAGAGATCATCAGTGATGATTCTGCTTTAGCACTTGATGCTGCAATACTTCAAGAACATATTCTAGGTCCAATTCTCAAGATCACTGATCCACGGACTGATAATAGAATTGATTTTGTTGGAGGATCAAGAGGCTTAGAGGAATTAGAACATAGATGCAAATCAAATGCAAAAGTTGCATTTGCACTCTATCCAGTATCAATTGATGATCTATTAAGAGTATCGGATGATGATAAGGTCATGCCACCAAAGTCAACTTGGTTTGAACCTAAACTAAGGTCTGGACTTGTAGTGCGCCTTTTAGATTAACTCATCATGTTGAACTATCGAATGATTAAATTTGCATATATAAAAAATGATATATTTTTGAGGTATAAATTATGAACCTATTAAAAAATGAACTCAAGGATCAGATTCCTATTGTCCAGGATGAGATCAAACAACTTATCAAAGAAAAGGGCGATAAAAAGATCAGTGATGTATCCGTTTTCCAGGCCTATTCTGGCTTGCGAGGGATAAAGGCATTTGTCTGTGATACATCGTCAGTATCGGCTGAAAAAGGTTTGATCATAAGAGGAATCCCTCTTCTAGAGATCACACATATTTTACCTGAAGAGGTATTTTTTCTCCTTTTGACAGGGCGGCTTCCTGATTCAACAGAACTAAAAGATCTTAATAATGAGTTTTCTGCACATCTAAATGTCCCAGAATATGTTTGGAGTGTCTTGAATGAGATGCCTGAGGACGCACACCCAATGACCATGTTTAACACAGGAATCCTTGCTATGCAGGGAGAGAGTGTTTTCAGGAAACGTTATGATGAGGGAATGCCAAAATCAGAATATTGGGAAGCAATACTTGAAGATGGGATCAGATTACTTGCCAAGCTACCTGCTCTTGGTGCTGGAATCTATAGAATGAGGTTTGATAAGGGTGAGAGGATCTTGCCAGATCCTAAAAAAGATTGGGCAGGTAATTTCGTACACATGATCGGTTTACCTGATGAGAGTGGTGATTTCCATAAGTTGATGCAGTTGTACTTTATGCTGCACTGTGATCATGAGGGTGGGAATGTAAGCGCCTTTGCCTCGCACACGGTTGCCTCAGCGCTTTCTGATCCATACTATTCAGTATGTGCAGGTCTAAATGGCCTAGCAGGTCCTTTGCATGGACTGGCAAATCAAGAATGCCTCAAATTTGTCTTAAGTGTCAGGGATGAATTCAATGGCCTGCCAACTGAAGAGGGTCTTAGACAATATTGTTGGGATCGTTTGAATAGTGGTAGAGTGATTCCTGGTTATGGACATGCCGTACTTAGATGTCCAGATCCAAGATTCTCAGCATTTGTAAATTTTGGTCAGGAGCATATAAAAAATGATGATGTGTTTGGCATTGTAGATCTCCTGTTCAAGATTGTGCCAGATGTGCTTCAGGAACATGGCAAGGCCAAGAATCCTTGGCCCAATGTTGATGCTGCGTCTGGATCTTTGCTATATTATTATGGATTGAAGGAATTCAATTTTTATACAGTGCTCTTTAGCATATCACGGACCATGGGCATGATATCTCAAATGGTCTGGGAACGAGCATTGGGGATACCAATAACACGTCCCAAATCTATCACCACAGATTGGATAAGATCTAACACATAGAAAAATGAAAAAATATTCGCCACTGCTTTATATGCTGGCTCTTTTTAATTATTTGATCTTTGCACAAGATGTATATCAATCAATCAGGGTACATGAACCAACATCTGATATTATAGAGACCATAGGCAAGTTGGGTATACCCCTTGACCATGTGACTGGGAAAAAAGGAATATTTTTAGACCTCACGGTTACAGAGGATGAGACCATCGAATTATTATCAAGAGGAATAATTCTCGATGTTTTGATCGATGACCTTACATTGCATTACAAATCAAGAAATCATCCCGCAACCGATCGCGATTTTCCATTAGGATCAATGCAAGGGAATTATACCTGGGATGAATTAAATGTTAGATTTGATGAACTCAGATCGCTATATCCTGATATTATTTCAGATCGTGTGATCATTGGACAAACAATAGAGGGGCGTGATATCTGGGCTTTCAAGGTGTCAGATAACCCGAACGATGATGAGGATGAGCCAGAGGTCTTATATACTGGGCTCACTCATGCTCGAGAGCCACTTGGAATGATGAACCAGATATATTTTGTTCAGTTATTGGCTGAAGAGTATGGATCAGATCCAGAGTTGGACTTTCTGATAAATAATCGTGAGATGTGGTTCATACCGGTCGTTAACCCGGATGGCTATGTTTACAATGAGTCAATTGCACCTAATGGCGGTGGAATGCATCGCAAAAATCGATTGGATACTAATTGCGGTGATGGTACTAATCGCGGAGTGGATCTCAATAGGAATTATGGCTTTGGCTGGGGTTCAGATGACACTGGTTCTTCGCCAAATCCTTGTTCAACAACTTACAGAGGTGAGTCAGAATTCTCTGAGCCTGAGACACAAGCTGTTCGTGATTTCATAGACGACCATCAATTCAATAATGTTCTACATTATCATTCCTACTCTAATATATACATTCATGCATGGGGTGATGGGTCATTGCCTGATGAACCAGACTTGACGACCTTGACTGAAATTGGACAAGAAATGGCAAGATACAATGGATACCCTGTTGGAACAGGATTGGCAACGATCGGATATACTGTCAATGGAGATGCCGTGGATTGGACATATGGAGACCAAGAAATTGTGTCTTATGTTCCTGAAGTAGGATCCTCATCTCAAGGGTTTTGGCCATCTGAGAATGATGTGGTCGAATTATGTTCCCAGCAGGTACACCCCAATAAGATATTCGCCTTTGTTGCAGGGCCTGACATCACTGTCCATTCATATGAAATATCCGAAGAGGATGTTATTCCAGGGGAGACACTAGAACTTGATATCGTTATTCAAAATCGTGGTCTTAGTAATTCTGATGGAGACATAGAGATCACCATATCTGCTTTAAATGACCTCATATCGTTGGATATGGAATCATATACAATGAGTGAGATGGATGCTAGAGATTCTGACGATCTTTCATTATCAATGCTCATCACTGAGGATGCGCCATCAGGTAGTAATTCAGGCGTGATCATATCCCTAGAAAGTGAGAATAGTTTTTCAAGAGTTGACACAATTCAATTTGTGATCGGTCAAAGGCAAATATTCTTTATTGAGGGATTTGAGGATGAATTGACCAATTGGTCTTTAGATGGAGAATGGGGACTGACGGACGATGCTGCATCTGGAGTATTTGCATTATCTGATAGTCCCGATGGTGAGTATCTAGAATCGCAAGAATCGGTAGCAGAATTGAATCATTTCGTAAATCTAAATTATCTCATTAGTCCAGTGATCGAGTTCACAGCAAAATGGGACATCGAATCGAATTGGGATTTTGTTAGGTTCCAGGCATATGTTCAAGATTCTGGATGGGTGAGTTTAGATGGTGAGCATACAGAATATGGTTCAGGTCAATCGGCACAGCCCCTTGGAGAGCCAGGATATGATGGTGTACAAAACGAATGGGTCAATGAGTTAATATTATTGGATCAGTTAAATGGTGCATCAATAACTGGATTTCGTTTTATTCAAACTTCTGACAATATTGTTGAGGGTGATGGGTTTACCGTTGATGATCTATCAATATCAGGTTTTCCCACTGGTGTAATGGGTGATTATAATCTAGATATGTCAGTAGACATATTTGATCTACTTGCCATTGCGGATGTTCTCATATTTGGTAGTGAGCCAACTGATTCTCAATTATTCTTTTGTGACCTGGATGGGAGCGGGGTATTGGATGTGATGGACCTAATAGCATTATCTAACTTTATCTTGGGCATTCAACAATGAGATATGTTGCATTGTTCATCATGATTCAGAGTATGGTATTTTGTAAAAAATTTGATTTGCAAGAAATGGAACTTGGTAAGAGGGGTGATAGCTATAGGGTTTGGATATATTTCACTGATAAGAATGGTTCATTACCAGTTGAAATCAGTCAAAAGGCAATGAATCGGAGGGCCAAAAATGGTACTACAGAAAATAATTTATGGTATGATCTACCTGTACCACAAGGTTATGTAGATCGAATATCGTCGGTTGGAATAACAATAATAAATGAAAGCCGATGGCTAAATGCCATATCTGCTGTTTGCTCAATATCTGACCTCGATCGAATAGTTACATTTCCATTTATTGATCATATCAAACCCGTAATTGGATATAGAAAAAACTCAGACATTGAATTTCCTGACATTAGTCCTTATTCAAGGGATTTTGATTATGGTAATGCACAAGAGCAGATAGAACAGATCAATGTTCACGAACTACACGAACAAGGTTACACCGGTGAAGGAGTAAGGATTCTGTTATTGGATACCGGTTTTGACCTTAACCATGATGCGTTAAACCAGATTAATGTGATCGCGCAATGGGATGTCATAAATGATGATGATGAAACTGCAAATGAGACAGACGAAGAGGATGCTGAAGGCCAGGACTATCATGGTACCGCTGTACTTTCAACTATTGCTGCTAATGCGCCAGGTGAATTAGTGGGTGTTGCATTTGATTCAGAGTTTCTTTTGGCTAAAACAGAAGACGTTACTCAAGAGGTACAACAAGAGGAAGATAACTATGTCGCGGCATTGGAATGGGGAGAGGAAAATGGTGCAGATGTTGTCTCGACATCATTAGGCTATTTGGATTGGTATGAATATTCTGATATGGATGGGAATACCGCAGTAACAACGATTGGAGTTGATATTGCAGTTGGATTGGGTATGGTATGTGTAACGGCAGCGGGCAATTCAGGGAATGACGACTGGTATTACATCATAGCACCTGCTGATGCACACTCTGTCATATCGGTTGGTGCGGTATGGGACAATGGTAGTATTGCAAGTTTTAGCTCTCATGGGCCAACCTCAGATGGTCGAATTAAGCCCGAGGTATGTGCAAGAGGTCGACAGACATGGTGTGTCAATCCTAATAGTACAACAAATTATTCTCAGTTAAGTGGTACCTCGCTCGCATGCCCTTTGGTTGGTGGTGCTGCAGCATTGATCATTCAAGCACGGCCTGAATGGACCGCAATGCAAGTAAGAGAAGCGATGATGATGACAGCATCAATGGCTGACAGTGCCAATAACACTTATGGTCATGGTATTTTGAACGCTGTTAATGCAGTTAACTATGAGGCCACTGCCAATTTGGATGATTCAGATTTCCAACCAAAGGATTTTCAATTAATAAGAGCCTATCCTAATCCATTTAATCCTTCCATAAATATTGAAATTGAAATAGGCTCACCCTATGGCCTTAAGGTTGATGTTCTATCCTATGATGGTAGTTATATTGCCAATATTTATGACGATTGGGCATCTGATAAATTGCAACAATTGAAATGGGAGCCAAATGACCTATCGAGTGGCATATACTTTATAAGAGCAGTTTACAACGGAAACTTTCTTTATAAAAAGGTCACTTATATCAAGTAGCTTAATTGCCAATGAATCTCTTGCCTTCATTGCAAATTTCATAGAAATTACTTCTCGCCTAATTGTTGTTTATATGTTTCGATCAATCAAATACATACTAATTACCATCCTTATCTCATGTTTATTGTGGGCTTCAGAAAATGATCATATCCCTGATGTGGTGAAACCTCATCCGATTGATCTTTCGGTCTATGATGGGCAAGGCTCACTCCTTATTTCGTGGTCTATCCCTGATTCTATAAAAGTCAGTGAGGCAAATGTCTTTGCAAGGGAATTTGGTCAAGAACAATTTGAATTAATATCTTTGATTCCTAGAGGGCAGTTCCAATATCTTGATTACAATTGTGATCCTGGGTCGCGTTATTTCTATAAATTAGAGATAACTGATATTTATGGAAAAACTTATAACAGTGATACTAAGACACCGCCTTTTGGAACATGTATTCCCATTACGTTTGATGCTTTATTTGATGACGATATCAAATCAATTCATCACCTAATAATTGAACATCTAGATCAAGAATTAAAAACTATTTATCCTTATACAGATTTGAGACCAGTTTTGGACCTCTTGAGCCCAATTCTTAACTCTGATCATAAATGGATAGAGGTATTTCCCTTGGAACAGCTAAATGAGATTGAGTCTGCGATCTCGGTTCTAGATGAGGTCCTTAATGACAAAGACCTTTATGATGATATTCTGACATATGGTTCACTATATAGGAATCACTTATATATTGAGCCAGATGATTGGAGCATCAATGTCAAAGAATCAATATTGAAGATCAGGAATGATTGGCAAACCCTATATGACCAATATGTTGATGCTCAAGATCTATATGCATTGCTAGCGCCTGTAAGGATCATTGGATGTCTGCCAGCTGATGATGGATACATATTGAAAATATATTTATTTCATCCTGACCAAACATATGGCAATGACATCTTTGTAATGTCTGGTCAGGAATTTATCTACATAGGTAATCATGAGAATACAGATTCAAAGCTAATGTCAATATATGTTCCAGATACCTGGAATTATGCCGATCTGATGATGGATGATGTTTTCATTCAAAACTGTCCCTTGTTCATTGGAGATTCGGTTATCTACACTATAGAAGGTGATATTATTCCAATGGATGCTAGTTCAGAAAATCTCATTAGAGTTAATAATAAAGAATCTTCATTATGGTTCAATGAGGTGACATGGAATCCATTTTCAAGGAGATTAGGCGTTGAATTGATGGCCAAACAAGACCTTGGGGAAGACTATTTTATTGATAATGAAGAATTCAAACTCTGGGACATTTCCACTTATCTTGGTCTTGGGCCTCAGTATATGGATTCTTTATTTACCCTAGATCAGGAGAGTGCTCTACCAACTGTCATCACATTAAAGACCTGGGACCAAGATAGACCAAGAATATTAGAATATATTGTCTTGGACACACTTCCATTCGCTATCAGCAGAATGCCTGATGGTGGGAGCTGGCATTATTCTGATCTGCAGACACTTGGCCTATCAAATGAATCAATTGATAATGATTTCAATCAGGGATTTGTGCCTGAATTATTCGTCCTTTATCAAAATTATCCCAATCCGTTCAATGGCCAGACAAAGATCTCATTCGACCTACTCGAAGATGCAATTGTAAATCTTTACATAACAGATGCTACTGGTAGGATACATGATAAATTAGTAGATGAGGAGTATAAAAACTCTGGCATCTATAATTATGTTTGGGATGGTGATGGGCGATCGACAGGGATTTATTTTATTACACTTGTTGCTCAGGTCAATGAGGCCCCTCCGGCTGTATTGAGCCGTAAAATGATCTATCTGAAATAAGTTTTTCATTTTAGGTTTTAATCTCTAAGAGATTTCTGTATTTTTGTCGTTGATATGATAAATCGGAACCTTAGCCTTCTATTTATAACTCTGATCCTATTTGGTATTGGATGTTCTTCTCATCCTCCTGTATTGCCACAGATGCCAGTTGAAGGAGAGACAAATACTGGCTTCTCATTTTCTGCAGAAAATATCATCCCTGTGATCTGGTGGAGAAAAGGTTTGAACAAGTATACCGATATTGGAATCAAATTGGGTCTCCCAGGGTCTGGCACAGGTATAGATATTAATCGTATTCTAAAGAAAAGAGATCGTAGGTGGGAGGTTCTTAATCTTGCGTATAGTTTTTCACCCAATTCTAGTTTTGACCTTACTTATTACATGTTCAAGGGTAGCCTTAGAGATGGCAAGGCAAGTCCATTCAATATTGGTTGGACCGGATTTAGGGTGATGATAGTCCCTGATGGTAGTTATGAGAATCCTGGACCAGGAAATGATAGAAGCATTAGGTTTGGACCTTTGCTTGGTAGGCGCTTTGGTGCTCGGTGGGGAATTGAGGCAGGATACTTTCATGATTTTAGAGCCGGTTTTGAAGACAACCCAGATTTTCCTCATAAAGACCCTGATGGCGGTTGGCCTACGCAATTCTCAAAAAGTACAGGTCTGTCCCTGCAATTATTTATGTATATAGGGCCAACAAATAAAAAGAAAAAGTAATTGAAAGATGGCTGATCAAAACCTTCGATCTGCCTTACTTAATAAAGATAAGCAGTCCTGCTATGATATTGTTTCATCTAATTTGATCGGTGAATCATTGATCGGGGCAATTTATGAAATGCTTTTCGCGAGTGCCTCGGTCATTTATGATGGCAAATTAATATTGCATCCTATCTGTGTCATTAATTCAATAAAAAATTTCATTGGTGATGATAGGGTAAACCCCTCTAGACCACTAATGAGGTTCGCGATTGATTATTTGTTAGAGTTTCAATACAGATCCAATGATGAAGACAATTTGGATGGGGTGGTGAAAAATGGAATAGGGCAAACTGTATTTGTTGGTGAGCTTGAGGATGCTTGTCAAAATAGTGATTGGAAAAAGGCAGAGACCATAATGTCAAAAACATTTTTGGCCTCAGATAGATCAAGGGCCACATTGGACACGTTGACGGAACTTGCACTGCAAAGCGCACCACGAAATGCCGTGTTCATATATCATCTTTTGAGAAGTTATCAGTTCCAAGAGAACAAGAATGATACTTGGGCATTTATCAAGTGTGCTTTTGACCAGATCAAATTGCAGGGGATAGATAATGTTCACAGTGCTGTGAACATAACTCCAGATGATATCAAACAAAATATCATTAAAAGCGGAGACATCATTTATTTTTCAGCCATTGAAAATATTTGGAATGGAAACTACGTCAGGATAAGAGGGTACAGACGTGAACTAAGTTACTGGCTAAGCAAGATAAAATTGAATGAGTCAGTCACAACGGAATTGCTCGATGGCCATTTTTTAAAGGATACTGAAAAGAGATCATATATTGCACTTGCTGAAAAAATAATCAATAAAGAAAAAACACAAAATGAAAAAGCAAGGAATTTGGTAATTTTAGAGTCGATACGTTCTATGTGCAAGGCCACTGATGAAAATGTGCTATCATATATGGGTTCAAGATTTGATCAGTTGACACTACTATGAAAATTGGGAATTATGAACTTTACAGCATTGAAACATCTGAGTTTGGATTGGATGGTGGTGCGATGTTTGGAATAATACCAAAGCAGGTATGGCAAGTGCAAGCCCCTTCAGATAAACTGAACCGAATCAATATGGTGACCCGGTCCCTTTTACTAGTGAACGAGCATAGAAAGATACTGGTTGATACCGGTAATGGTACCAAATGGGAAGAGAAATATAAAAATATCTATAATATTGACACTGATCGATATAGCATAGAGAGATCTCTTGGTAAATATGGTTTTTCTGCGGAGGATATAACTGATGTTATATGTACCCACCTTCATTTTGATCATGTAGGAGGTAATACAAAGATAGATTCAGGCAGGATAGTGCCAACCTTCCCCAATGCGAAGTATTGGATAACAAAGGAAAATTGGGAACTTGCCAATCATCCTAGCCAAAAGGATGCAGGCAGTTTTATGGAGGATGATTGGAAGGTGTTGGCACAGAATCATATGATCGAGATCATTGACGGAAGGGAATCATTCATTGATGGGATTGATATCTATTTGACCTACGGACATACTTCTGGTCTGCTACATCCTATTATCTCAGATGGATCAAATAAATTATTTTATGGTGCAGATATCTTTCCTCTAGCAGCACACATACCAATACCTTGGGTTATGGCATATGATGTGCAGCCGTTGGTGACAATAGAAGAGAAGCAAAGGCTTTTACCTAAAATGCAGTACGAGAAGTGGATATTGTTCTTTGAGCATGATCCCTTAATACAGGCATGCACAGTACACCAAGATGGGAAACATTACAAGATGAAGGATAAGGTAGATATTAGTGATTGAAGAGGCGATAAAAGAAAAATTATTTCAAGATGGAATTGGCCATTATAGAGCTAGCGATTTTTTTGAGGCACATGAGTCTTGGGAAGATCTCTGGTCAGATCATTATTTAGAGGATAGAAAATTTGTCCAAGGATTGATTCAATTATCAGTTAGTTTTGTTCATCTGGAAAATGGAAATATGATAGGTGCAAAGAATCTACTTCGTAAATCGAAAGAAAAGTTTCAACTTTATTCTGGAGTGCAGCGAGGAATTGATCTCAAACTATTATTAAGTCAGATAGAGTCCATCGGATTTGCCTATGATGAAATTGAGCAACCAATTGATTTTGATTGGAACTTAGTACCAAACTTGGAGTAATTATGATCGAGGTAATTCTTTTTGTAAAAGATTTTGAATTAGGGTCCAAGTTGTCCTCAGCATGTGTAGACCTTGATCGCCAGATTGAGTTCACTGATGAAAACACAAACCCTGATAAATTCAGCCAGCATACAAAAATGGCAATCGTGGACCTTGACGAAAAGGTCTTTTCATCCGTTGGACTCATATCAGAGTTAAAGAGAAAGGGACTTAGGGTCATTGGAAGTATGGCCAGTATCAATAATCGAGATGCATCCAAGTTCCGTTCTGCTGGATGTGATATAATAGTGACTAGGGCCAGTCTAGCAAAGAATATTCCTAACCTGATCTCTGAGTTGATTGATGCGAACGAATAACATTAAATATTGGTGATCAACTACCAAATATAAAATATCATATTCAATGAAGTCAGATCATTTCCTGCTTTATTCTTTTTTTTGATGCAGCCCAATTACAGATCAAGCATGTTTTTAGGTCATGGCCTCGAGCGGGGCAATGCTCACGACCAAAAAAAATAATTTGGAGATGTCTCTTATTCCATTCCTCTTTAGGCCACAACCTCTTAAGGTCATATTCTGTCATCTCTACATTCTTGGCCTTTGACAATCCCCATCTGGCAGAGAGTCTATGAATGTGGGTGTCCACTGGGAATGCAGGGAATCCATACCACTGTGACATGACGACGCTGGCAGTTTTGTGACCGACACCTGCCAGACCCTCAAGGAAATCCCAGTCTGGATGCATCCCACCAGATCGAATCAATTGCTCAGCCATTTTTTTTAGGTTTTTTGCTTTTGTAGGTGCCAATCCAATTTCTTTTATTATACTTCTAATTTTATTTTCTTCAAGTTTGGCCATTGACTCGGGTGTCTTTGCGTATCTGAATAATTCGGGTGTCACTTGATTTACTTTCTTGTCTGTTGTTTGCGCAGATAGCATTACCGCAACAAGCAATGTGTAGGCGCTTGAGTGGTCTAGAGGTATTGGGGTTTTAGGATATAGATCATCAAGTATATCGCCTATTTTTTTTGCTTTGTCTATTCTTTTCATTTATGAAGTTAGAGTTTAAATATTTGTTGTGACTGTAAAAAATTCAACCTGATTCAGTAGCTTTTTCATAGTTGTTCTCATTAAATGAATCAGTGCAATATTTTTGGATGTTGGATTTAATTGATAATCAACATTGAACTAAATTAGGGTATATGATTTATCTTTATAATCACTTAATGATCTATGAAAATCAATCCTGTTCTTTGCCTATTTATCCTAATTGGCGCAAGAATTAAATTAGCCTAACATATTTTGAATTTGAGAATGAGTAACCCTGTCATAACAAAAAAATATCATTTCTGTGCATCACACAAATATGGAAATGATCATTGGTCTGATGAAAAAAACTTCGAAGTATTTGGCAAAGATTACAATACACATGGTCATAATTATGTACTAGAGGTTTCGGTATCCGGTCCCATTGACCCAGACACGGGTTGGTTGGTCGATCTACAGAAATTAAAAAAGATCATCAGGTCAAAGGTCATTGACATCTTAGATCACTCACAGATCGAGCAAGACATTGACTGGTTTAAGGATAGACAACCATCTTCAGAAAACATATTGATATGGATATGGGATCAGATTGGTGATGGTCTAGATCAGGGGAAATTGCATCGATTGCGACTGGTAGAGACGCATTCGATCCACACAGACTATTACGGGCCTCAAGACTGATGAAGTTCAGAGATCAGTTCTACATCATCCTGTCTGGTATCTTCATAGCCTCATTGGTCACATGCAATCTAATTGCAAATAAATTTGTCACAGTCGACCTTGGATTCAAGGTCTTCATAGTCTCAGCGGGTATACTTCCCTATCCTCTGACCTTTTTGGTCACTGACCTTATTTCTGAGTTATATGGCCAGAGAAGAGCCAATCTGGTTGTCTTATCTGGATTTGTTGCCTCTATGTTTGTCTTGTCCTTTTTGTGGTTGGGCTCACAGTTTGAGGCAATTCCCAGTTCCATTGTGAGTGATGGTACCTATAACTCGGTCTTCCAAAATGCATGGAGATTGATCGCTGCTTCCATGTTCGCATACTTATTTGCACAATTCATAGACGTCAAAATATTCCACTTTTGGAAGAGATTGACCAATGGAAAACACCTGTGGTTGAGAAACAATGGTTCCACAATTGCCTCTCAATTTGTCGATACCACTCTAGTGATATCTATTTTGTTTATTGGGGTCTGGGAGTCAGGCCAGATCTATTCAGCCATTCTGGACGGTTGGTTGTTCAAGATGATGATGGCACTCATCGATACTCCAATAATCTATGGGGCCATATATCTATTGAAAGGGAAGATAGAAATCGCAGAAATTGAGGAAGAATAACGACTATGGATGAAACAAAAAAAATAGAAGAATTGACCAGAGAACTTCTGGGAGAGATCGGCGAGAATATTGACAGAGAAGGACTCTTGAAGACACCCACAAGAGTTGCCAAGTCTTGGAAGTTTTTCTCCAGAGGTTATACTCAGAATATCCATGACATAATCAATGGCGCGATTTTCAATGAGGATGCAAATGATATGGTCATTGTCCGAGATATTGAATTTTTCTCATTGTGTGAGCACCACCTATTACCGTTCTTTGGCAAAGCGCATGTTGGATACATACCTAATGGAAAGGTAATTGGATTATCCAAGATACCAAGGATCATAGATATGTACGCAAGGAGGCTTCAGGTCCAAGAGCGATTAACTCATCAAATCGCAGGCGCGATCAAGGATGTATTAGACCCCAAGGGTGTTGCCGTGGTGATGGAGGGTCGACATATGTGCATGCAGATGCGTGGTGTGGAAAAACAAAATAGTTTTGCCTCTACCAGTGCAATGTCTGGCCAGTTCAAGAGTTCAGCAGAAACACGATCAGAGTTTCTATCAATTATCAATAGGAGATCTGATTAATGCCTCGATATGACCTTGCAGTCCTAGGCGGAGGTCCAGGAGGATATGTTGCTGCAATACGTGGAGCACAATTAGGTCAAAAGGTCTGCGTCATAGACAAGGACAAACTTGGGGGAATATGTTTGAATTGGGGTTGTATCCCTACAAAGGCACTCCTAAAAAATGCAGAGGTCTATAATCTGATAAAGCATGCTGATAAATATGGGATAAAGGTTGAAAAATTTAAAGTTGATTTTAAGAGTAATGTAAAGCGTAGTCGTGACGTGTCCGCTCGGCTAAGTAAGGGCATTGAATTCTTGATGAAGAAAAATAAGGTCACACATGTCAAGGGCACTGGTAGCCTTGTCTCACCTACTTCGATAGCTGTAAAGAAAGGGACCAGAACTGAGACCATAGAGGCAAAGAAGATAATCATTGCCACTGGTGCAAGACCAAGGTCGTTTCCTGGAATGGGCTTTGATGGAAATCGTATCATCAGTTCAAAAGAGGCAATGACATTAGAAAAACCTCCAAAGACTTTGACGATCATTGGTTCAGGGGCGATAGGAATTGAGTTTGCATATTACTTCAATGAATTTGGAACGAGAGTGCATATCATTGAGATGATGGACAGGATCTTACCCAATGAGGATATAGACGTATCAAAAGAGATTGAAAAAAGTTTTGAGAGGTCTGGTATAAAAATATCCAAGGGAATGAAGGTCTCAAAAATTGAGAGTATGAAGACCAAGGCCAAGGTCCACGTTGACAAAAAGGGCTCTAGAGAGGTATTAGAATCAGATAAGGTGCTAATGGCAGTGGGTGTTGTGGGGAACATAGAGGATATTGGACTAGAAGAGTTGGGAATAGAGACAGAGGCAGGCGCAATAAAGACAGACCAATTCAGTAAGACCAATATCCATAATATCTATGCAATAGGCGATGTCTCTGGTCCTCCCTGGTTGGCCCATGTTGCCTCTTCACAAGGCCATGTCGCAGTTGAGCACGCAGTTGGTATTGATACGACCCCAATTGATTATTCAAATGTTCCAGGGTGCACCTATTGTCAGCCGCAGGTTGGTTCATTGGGGATGACTGAGGAACAAGCGATTGAATCAGGTCATAAAATTCAGGTTGGAAGATTTGCATTACAGGCAAGTGGCAAAGCAATGGCAGTTGGAGATACTACTGGGTTTGTGAAGTTAATATTTGATAAAAAATATGGCGAACTCTTGGGAGCGCATATTGTTGGATCCGAAGCGACAGAGATGA
>CALCSS010000152.1 GCA_937893835.1 uncultured Fidelibacterota bacterium | reverse complement strand
GACCACAGCGGGGCACATATTGGGCATTGGGCATCGTGTAAAGACATAGGAAATGAATCGATAGCGACCGTCACTGTCAGATAGATTGACCTCACTGCTATCGATCGACAATAGCGTGACATCATCAAGAATCTGCCCGACTCCTATTTCACTAAACTCGTCATCAAAAAAATCATCCTCTTTGGGGACGTGCCCCTGGCCAATGATCTTGAACTCTCTTGCATAGGGCAATGGATCAGTCCACACGAATTCAAAATGCACACTGTCTCCTATGCCAATATCTTTCAATTCATCTTGGTCAATCACAGGGAAGGGCATCACCATTGGCATCATGAGATCAGGAATGGTGTCGTGGGCTATGGTCACCCTATTCTGTTCCAAGGTGATAGATCTGATGGTCCCTCTGACAGCATATGTCTGTTGATCACTCTCGCAACAAATAAAAAAGGTACACAGTAGGACAAGGGCTGATCTCATGGATCTCAGAGAAATAAAAAAGGCGGAGTCTCTCCGCCTTTTTCATATCGAAAGGTTAGCCTATTTTTTCTTTGGACGAGAGAAGACAAAGTCCTTTGTCGTATCCCCATCGCCAATGGTGACCTCAGAGGTCAGGGTCCTCTTTCCAAATTTTTCCTGCCAACAGACGACCTCATAGGTCCCCGCAGGAATGCCATCGATCGAGAAGTTTCCCTTTTCATCTGTGACAGCAAAATATGGATGGTCCGAGACCAAGACCCAGGACTTCATCCATGGGTGCACATCGCATTTCACATAGAAGGGCTCTGGCTCTGATTTTGCAAAGGTCGACTTCTTCTCTTTGACCACCTTGGGCATGGCAAAGTTGAATTCCTTGTTGACCTTGGGCATGGAGTGGATATTATGAAGGGTCGCATCGCTGTTCTTTATGAGCAGATCTTGGCCTGCCACCATCCCAAAGACGTGTGGCACATAGATACAGCCTACCTGATCAAGAACAGCCGGCTCTGATGGGACACCGCCACTATAAGAGACGTTCCTTAGATAGACCAGTGCCTCTGCCATGGACCCATCACTGGCCATTTTAAAATTCTCGCTATATACAGGACCTGAATGGGAGGACCCGCACACGGGGTCGGCGTCCATCTTCATCCTCTTTTTCTTTGGGGCCTTACCATCATACTTCACATGTCCCTTTAGGGTACCGGCATCGATAGATACCACCACAAAGACAAATGTGAAAAGTGCGACAAGTGATCTACTATGTTTCATGAGCATTCCTTTAAAATTCATTGATTGAGTACACCTGATTTTACCATAGTTTTCCTTTCCTTTAGAAAGGAAAAATTATATTGATATTTTATGAATTATCGCACGATCCTATTTAATTTTTGGGCTGGTACATTCCATGAATAATATCTAGACCCCATGTATATCTTTATGATGATCTGCTATGTGTTGATGCTGGTCAACTTGGTCAATCTCACTCTCACAGGAGCGAGTGGCTATTGGCACTTCGACATATTGGGCGCAAGTCACACACGATTTGCACTGTTCATGATCCTGATATTTACCATAACCGAGACAGTGGTGATGTACTTTTTCATCTCTACCGGCAAGGCCATCAAGAGTGCCATTGAGTCAGGCCTGGGCAAGGATGGTCTCTGGTCACGAGAGAGACAACTGAAGATGAGGCTCTTTCCTCAGCTCATGTTGACCATCCTGCTTGTAGGTGGGTGGTTCATACATATCGGAGCGATCGAGAACCAAATGTCTCCAGTCTGGGTGCATCACCTGATCTTCGCACTGGCCTACATGCACCACTTCTGGTCCTTGATGATAAAGAACGACTCGTTCAAGGAACAACTATCGATCATCGCTGAACTCGAGCCAGAGCAAGAGCCCGCCTAGTGTACCACGCGGCCAAGGCCCTGGAGCTATTGGGCATGTTCATGATCGCGGTTGGTTTTGTGGTCAAATTCCCAAAATTAATGGACCCAAGACTCCTACTCGCAGGCATCATCTGCTTCGGATCTGGGTGGATCATAGAGAAATACATACTCAAATAAATTTTCTAATTATTATGAGCATAATTAATTAAATTTCCATGGAAACCGATATACAAATGGCACCAGCATATAATTATTTCAAGGGGATTCCCGAACTTCCCGATTACGCAAGAGAAAAGACCAAACGTCCTAAACTGATTGCCGTTGTCGATGAGGATAACTGCACGGGCTGTCAGGCCTGTGTACCATTCTGCCCTGTGGACTGCATTGAACCAGTCGCCAGTGATAAGTATGAGTTCCCCATCATTGCTCCTGTGCAGGTACGTTTCAATGAATGCACGGGTTGCCAGGTCTGTGCCAGGGTTTGCACGAAGATGACCTGGGACGCGATCAGAATGTTAGGAACGGAAAAATTTGAAGAGAACTATAGTCTAGAGATAGACTGATATTCCATTATGAAAGACACAAGAATTTGGAGAGATCACATTGAGTAGCGACCAACACCACCACGAAGAGAGCTTCATACAAAAATACATATTCTCGGTCGACCACAAGACCATAGGACTTCAATATGGGATCACCTCCCTGTTGTTCCTGTTATTTGGCTTTGGGCTGATGATGGTCATGAGATGGCAATTGGCATATCCAGAGACACCTGTACCTATCGTTGGATGGCTATTGGGTGAGACAGGTATATTATTGCCTGAGATATATAACTCTCTTGGTGCCATGCATGGCACCATCATGATCTTCTTGGGCGTTGTCCCGCTAGCTGTGGGTGCCTTTGGTAACTATATGGTACCACTCCAGATCGGTGCACCGGACATGGCATTTCCAAGACTGAATGCCGCAAGTTATTGGTCATACTTCATAGGCGGTGTCATCATGCTCTCTAGTTTTTTCATGCCAGAGGGAGCGGCTCGCTCAGGGTGGACCTCCTATCCTCCTCTTTCAATATTTGAATCAGGTCAGACCATCTGGCTCATTGGCATGGTCTTTCTGATCACGTCATCCCTACTGGGTTCCATGAACATCATTGTAACGATCGTTCAGTTACGAGCACCAGGACTTTCATGGTGGAGGCTACCGTTATTTGTTTGGACTCAATTTGTCACATCCTTTCTGCTTGTACTTGCCTTTCCACCACTAGAGGCAGCGGCCATACTCCAGTTGATGGACCGAGTTGCTCACACTAGTTTTTTCCTTCCCAGCGGACTGGTCTATGCCGGTGCGACCGTTGATGTCGCGGGATCTGGATCCCCCTTGTTATGGCAGCATCTGTTCTGGTTTCTCGCTCATCCAGAGGTATATGTTTTGATTCTTCCTGCAATGGGCATCGTGGGCGAAGTGCTCGCAAATAATACCAGAAAGCCACTCTGGGGATATAGTTCAATGGTCTATGCCTCTGTCTTTCTAGGTTTCATGTCCTTCATCGTCTGGGCCCATCACATGTTCCTCACAGGAATGGGAACGGCCATGAGCGCATTCTTTCAGACCACGACCATGATCATATCGATCCCATCCGTTGTGATCCTGACCTCTTTTTTCATTTCCTTGTGGGGTGGCCGAATAAGGTTTAACACCCCTATGCTGTTTGCACTATCATTCTTGCCCATGTTTGGCATTGGCGGACTGACGGGGTTGCCGCTTGGCATTGGTGCATCCGACATTCACCTTCATGACACCTATTATGTCATAGGCCATTTCCATTATGTGGTCGCTCCTGGAACGATCTTTGCACTATTCGCAGGTATCTACTACTGGTTTCCAAAGATAACGGGCAGAAAGATGAGTGAGGCCCTTGGTAAACTACATTTTTGGCCCTCATTGATCTTTATGAATGGCATATTCATGCCCATGTTCATACAGGGTCTAGCAGGTGTCTCAAGACGTATGTATGATGGTGGAGAGATCTACGCACATGCTCAGGATGTCTTACAATGGAATGAGTTCATGTCCATATCAGCATTCTTACTGGGTGCAGCACAGGTTCCATTCATTATCAATATTCTCATTTCAATATTCAATGGTGAAAAGGCTGACAGGAACCCCTGGCAAGCTACAACGATCGAATGGTCTGCCCCATCTCCTCCTGTGCCTCATTTAAATTTTGAGGGTGATGTAGAGGTCTACCGTGGACCATATGAATATAGCGTCCCTGATGCAGAAACTGATTTTTTACCCCAAACAGAAAAATAAAGGAATAGATAGTTGCAGATCCCATATACAATTGAAGAACGACCAGAGACGGGTCTAAATAACTCAAAACTAGGTATCTGGGTGTTCCTCGCATCTGAGGTGATGCTATTTGGGGGACTATTCTCAGCCTATGTATTTCTAAGACTTGCAGCACCCGAAGGTGACTTTGCATATTGGGGCTCAAAGCTCAACGTTCCACTAGCGACCTTGAATACCCTGGTACTGATCTCGTCCAGTGTGACCGTGATCATGTCATGGGCTTCACTGAAGCTAAAGGATTTTGAGAAATACAAACTCTATATGGGACTGACCCTATTATGCGCGACCATCTTTCTTGTCATCAAATATTTTGAGTACACGAGCAAGTTCCACCATGGATACTATCCATCATCAAGCAATTTCATGGCCATATACTTCACCCTGACCGGACTGCATGGGTTGCACATCATAGGTGGAATGATCGTCATGACATATTTTTGGCTCCCTGCCGGAAATAAATTATGGCACACCGATCCCGAACATTTCACAAATCGAATTGAGATCGCGGGTCTATACTGGCACTTTGTTGACCTGGTATGGATATTCCTATTTCCGATCCTATATTTACTTTAGAGGCTAATGATGAGTGATAACGATCAAGCACATATTCAAGAACACATCAAAGTATATCTAACGGTCTTTGGAGCTCTTGCGGTCCTTACAGTCGTGACCGTACTGGCATCATACTTGGATGTCTCTTCAACTGAGGCTATTTTTCTAGCCCTGGCCATTGCAACGGTCAAGGCCAGTCTGGTCGCAGGTTATTTCATGCACCTCATCACTGAGAGACAGACCATCATCTATATCCTATGCCTGACGTTCTTTTTCTTTCTGGTGTGCATGTTCCTGCCTCTGATCACACACACGGACCATACAGCACTATGATCTCTCTAAAGACATTTCACTATCTCTTCATTGCACTATCGATCTTGCTGACGGCTTATTATGGAGTGTTCGAGTTTACCCGTCCATCACATCCTGGACCTGCCTCCAACCTACTGGCTAGCGTGTCCTTCTTGGTATCGGCTGCTCTTGCCTATTACGGAATGAATGTGCATAAAAAATTCAAGCAGATCTGATGATGAGAACCAACACAAAGATCATTCTCATATTATCTGTTCTGCTGCTGATCCCAGATCTATCACACGCCTGCGCGACCTGTTTTGGAGACCCAAGTGCACCAGCGACCGAGGGCATGAACTGGGCGATCATCACCCTACTGGGTGTGACGGGTGGTGTCCTAGGCGGAGTGATAAGAACGATCGTGGTCATTGGCATGCGAACAAAAAAGTTTAATCAACAAAAGAAAAACTAAAGGACGATCCTTGTTAGATATCTTACACTATTTTGGTTTACCTGTTAACCTCTCTGTCCAAGGAGCAAAGATCGATGATGTGAACGTGATCATTCACTGGCTCATGCTGTTCCTTTTCATTGGTTGGGGTACGTTCTTCATTGTCAGTCTTGTGAAATTTGGCGCATCAAAGAATGACAAGGCAGACTATGCAGGAGTCAAATCGCATCTATCCTCAGCCTTGGAGGCCTTGGTCGCTGTGGTGGAGATAGTCATTCTGTTTGGCTTTGCATTTCCCATATGGGCACACAGGGTCACAGAGGTACCCATCCCAGATGAGGCTGTTCATGTAAGAGTTGTGGCGCAACAATTTGCCTGGAATATTCACTACCCAGGTCCTGATGGAAAATTCGGTTCCGTACGAGTAGATCTCGTTGATGAACAAGAAAACCCGATCGGTCTGGACCGGTCAAGTGAGAATGCGGCTGATGATTTCTATACTGTGAATCAGTTTCATTTTCCTGTGAACAAAAGAATTAGGGTCGATCTCTCATCCAAGGATGTGATCCATAACTTCAAGCTTCCTGAATTAAGAGTATCACAGGATGCCATCCCAGGGATGAGCATTCCTGTCCATTTTCAGGCCACAAAGACATCCAAGGAGTTCCTAGAGACCACAATAGGAACTGCCAGGGAAGGAATGGGGCTTGAGATAGCCTGTGCGCAATTGTGCGGACTTGGTCACTATAGAATGAAGGGCTTTGTCACCATCCATGACGACGAGGGTTATCAGGCATGGCTGGATGAACAGGCAGAGTATCTAGAAGAGGAGAGTGGTGGTGACGATGACTGGGGTGACGACGACTGGTAGGGCCTTTGGTCCAACTCAATTAAAGACCCTGCCTCTTGCAGGGTTTTTTGTTTATATCCTATTGAACATTTTTATCATTTAACCATTTGATGACATCACCCAGGCAATCATTTGGTATCGTGTGCTCTGAATCATATTCTCTATAAGTAGGACTCACACCTATGGACATCAGTCCATCACGAGACTCACGAGCGAGAGAAATGGGAACGACCATGTCAGATAGACCATTTCCCATGAAGATATCAACATCCCTTTCCGCGTCAAGATCGATCTCTGGCCTGATCTTTTCTACAGGTAAGAGCCCGCACAATGCGACAATGGACCTGAACCTGGTTGGATCTTTTAGGCCACAGTACATGGACAGAGTTGCTCCCTGGCTAAACCCCAACAGATCGATCATCGTTGGATCTAGGTCTAATACCTCCACACACTTTGCGATGGATTCAATGACCTTACCATGGTGGTCTCTCATTTGCTCTGGCCTTGGCAGTTCTTTGATATTCTTATGATCGAGCTCTGCCCACGCCCATCCACCATAATGAACTGGGATAGTGGCCTGGAGGCTGATGCAGTTCCACTCTCTTCCAAAGAATTGTGTCAGACCGAATAGGTCCTGCATGTTACTTCCAAAGCCATGCAAAAAGAAGATGGTCGGACCCGGGCCAGTGGTCTCCTCAGACTTGCGCATGAGATTGTTTAGAGGTAGATCGAGTTGAGTGATATCTGACATCTTATAGCTTACGATCTATTGGTTCGCATATTTCTCTTTCTTCTTCTGAGAGGCTCTCTTGTTCTGATCAAGCTCCATCTTTCGTAGTCGAATATTTTCCGGTGTGACCTCAACCAGCTCATCCTCTGCTATGAACTCAATGAACTGATCCAGTGACAATTGCCTCGGCGGTCTTAGGGTGACGGTATTGTCAGACCCTGATGCTCTCATGTTCGTCAATTTCTTCTCTCTTGTTATATTGAGATTCAGATCTCCATCCCTATTCCTCTCACCAATGATCATGCCATCGTATACATCCGTTCCCACGCTGATGAACAATTCACCTCTGTCCACCATTCCAATGCACGCGTAGGTGGTCACCTTTCCATTTCTGTCTGAAACAAGTGCACCAGAATTCCTCTGAGGGATGGGACCAAACCATGGTGCATAACCATCAAATAATTTATTCATGATGCCCGCGCCCTGCGTATCGGTCATGAACTGCGACCTGAATCCAATAAGACCACGAGACGGGATCGAGAACTCCAGGTTTACCCTGCCGGTGCCATGATTCTGCAGATTGGTCATCTTGCCCTTTCTTCCAGATAATTTCTCTGTGATGATTCCGACCTTTTCCTCGGGTATGTCCAGAAAGACCTTTTCCATGGGCTCGAGTGTCTTGTCATTCTCGATCTTTGTGATGACCTGCGGCTTAGACACCATGAACTCGAAGCCCTCTCTCCTCATGGTCTCGATCAGGATCGCCATCTGCAACTCACCTCTGCCTCGCACCTCAAAAACATTTGGCCTTTCTGTGATCATCACCTGCAGAGACACATTGCTCAGCGTCTCCCTGTTCAGCCTCTCTGAAAGATGTCTAGTGGTAAGGAATTTTCCATCCTGTCCTGCAAATGGGCTGTCATTCACATAAAAGAGCATGGACACCGTTGGCTCATCGACCTTGATGCGCGGTAGGGGGTCTGGGGATTCATTGTCTGATATGGTATCTCCGATCGATATGTCATCCACTCCCGCAAATGCGATGATGTCTCCAGACTCCACCTCATCAACCGGTATCTTGTTCAATCCTTGAAAGGTATATAGAGCAGAAAATTTTTGGTGTGGTCGTGTCTCATCTTTCTTGCAGAGTGAGTAGGAGGTATTCATTGTCAGTCTACCATTGTTCAATCTTCCAACAGCGATCTGACCAACATAGGAATCATAATCGAGGCTCGTGATCAGAAATTGAGGAACATGATCGTCACTTGCCACAGGTCCCTCCATGGTGGTCAGTATGGTATCGAACAAGGGTGTGAGATCCTCTGACCCGCTATCGAGTTCCTTGTGCGCCACACCGAGCTTGGCGTTGGTATATATGATGGGAAACTCTATCTGACCCTCAGAGGCATCCAGATCGATGAACAGGTCATAGACCTCATCAACGACCTCTGATATTCTCGCGTCCGATCGGTCGATCTTATTGATGACCAGGATGATGGGGAGATCCTTCTCCAGTGCCTTTTTAAGGACAAATCTTGTTTGAGGAAGAGGACCCTCGCTCGCATCAACAAGCAGGAGCGCGCCATCGACAAGGTTCAGGCTCCGCTCGACCTCTCCACCAAAATCAGCGTGACCCGGCGTGTCTAGGATGTTGATCTTTATCCCCTCATAGAATACTGCGGTGTTCTTTGCGGTAATGGTGATTCCGCGTTCTTTCTCCAGGTCCATGGAGTCCATGACCCGGTCCTCAACATCCTGGTGTGCCTTGAAGGTACCACTCTGCTTGAGGAGCCCATCAACGAGCGTGGTCTTCCCGTGGTCCACGTGTGCGATGATGGCTATGTTCCTTATTGCTTCCTTTCTCATATTGCTTCCTTTCTCATCAAAAAAAAACCCCGCTCAAGAGCGGGGCCTTTTTAATGAAAGATCTATTACTCGCCAGCGACGGATGACTTACGGTAATCAGTGACCAATTTCTTCACTTCGCCGATCGACTTACGAGCACGAGAACCAGCGGCCTTGTTGCCACCCATGTTCTTTTCATGCTCAGCTTCAAATGTGTCAAAGTGACCCTTGAGTTGATCATACAGTTTACTAGTCTTAGACATTATGTCTCCTTTTGTTATATTAATTATAAAATTAGTTATAAATCTGAGGGCGTGATTTTAATATCGGTTTCACAATAATTCAGGTATTTATTATTGATCTCTTTTGATCTTTATTCTCATGAAATACTCAAAGGCCAGGGACAGACCAAGTCTGAAGGGTGTTGCGACTATGAAGACCAACAACAAAAAGACCGCTAGGGCAACAAGCATCTCTGGTCTAAGCCCAAAATAATAGCCAACGATGATCGGGAAGATGAACAATCCCCTGTCAATGAAAAGCAGAAAGAACCAGTGGTCACCTTGCCTCTCAATGAACCAGATCCCACAGTCCGAACATCTGTCATTCATCTTGGACCAAGATAGGAAGAGCTTACCCACTCCACAATTGGGACAACGACCAAAGGTGGTATTCTTCAGATATTGAGACAACAACGCTGATCAGTCCACATTCCCCAAGGGGTCCGTCTTTACCATCCAATTCACACGGTCACTTCCATGGGAATAAGAACTACCAACCACGTTGAATCCGCCATCATAAGATTCGACCACGCCAAGGGCCTTGTCCTCCTGGTTACCACCATGTATCTTACTCCACATTATTTGCCCAGAAGCTGCATCAACGCCCCATATTCTGTATTTAAAAGGGCTACCAGAACTAGTTCTAGTATAGCCAACTATGGCAACCATCTCTTCATTTTGGGATAGTGTAATTGAGGTACCTGTCTCATAGTTGCCTCCTCCATCATTGTTTTGCCACAATATTTGACCACTGGAAGATACTCGCATTACTCTCATGTTCAGATTACTAGATGACAAAGATGTTTTTCCGGTCACTATGTAACTACCATCTGATAATTTTACAATGTCTTTAGCCTCGTCCCACAGATTCCCCCCTGATTCAATGGACCATTCCTCATCACCATTCGCATCTGTCTTCATCACCCAGAAATGATCATAGAACTCAAAATTTCTATCCTGTAATTTCTCTCCGGCCAGAGCAAAGCCACCGTCATCAGCCTCCACAACACCCCAAAAACTATTCTGCGGTGTATCACTTATCCCATAACGTTTTATCCATTGCACACCTCCACCCTCAGACATCCGTAGTATGAATGCTTTTCCCTTGATAGCATGTCCTCCAAGTGGATCGCCCCCTACTCCTCCAACGACGATGTAGTCACCATCAGAAGTTTGTATCACATCTTCGACATAATGTTGCTGTGAATAGGAAAGCTTTTTATGCCACTCTTCCACACCTAGTGAATCTGTTTTAATGATGGTGTTTTGAGCCGCTCCAATGATATAGCCCCCATCAGTTGTTTGGTTCACAGAATTACCCCAGTGGCTACCACTTATTCCTCCATAGGTTCCGCTCCAGATCTCATTTCCAAACTCATCTATCTTCATCAGGATGGTCTTTCCGGTGGATCCAGAGACCACATAGCTACAGCCAGTGGACCTTATGATGTCATAGCCGGCTGTTCCCGGCAATACAGTTGAAAAGGTCGTGTCGGTACTCCCACACTGATTACAGATCCCATCATTGTTATCGTCAGGTCCATCGTTTGATGTGTCAAAGACACCAGATGAACAATCATCACACCCATCACCATCCGTATCAGAGCAGATCCTGTTATTAAATGGGTCGCTGTCTTCTTCGTCCGGTACGTTGTCATTGTCGTCGTCCTCATCCTCATCATCGCACATACCATCTAGGTCATTGTCAAGGACCATGATCTGGCCATCAACGCAGGCATCACATGCTCCCTCTACATATTCACAGCTGCGATTGTCAATGGTGGCAGAGGGGTCATAGTTGCATGCACTCTCATC
The DNA here is from genome assembly GCA_937893835.1 of uncultured Fidelibacterota bacterium. Classification (GTDB taxonomy): domain Bacteria; phylum Fidelibacterota; class Marinisomatia; order Marinisomatales; family UBA1611; genus NZWG01. The sequence goes on along the minus strand of CALCSS010000152.1, from coordinate 6,612 downwards.
CATACAGCCACATTCATCACATGTGTTCCAGGTTGCAAGGTATATTGAACCGGTGTTCCCATTTCCACTGGCATCAGACAAGAGGTTTCCTTCCCCCTCATTCATCTTCCAATAACCTGTAAGATCACCTGATGATACGTAATTCGCACGATCCACCATCGCATCCATGTCACTGGTGTCCTCCGCCAATTCAGCGATCTCAAAGGTGCCTAGGGCCTTGGTCCAGATGGCAACCTCATCGATGGAACCATTCCAGCCGTATCCGCTTGCAAATCTTGAGATGTAGGTTGAGCTGCTCTCGCTTGGAGGTTCGATGCCCGTGGCCTGATCCACCTGAGCCCCATTGGTGTAGAGTGTCAATTTTCCTAGTGCACTATCAAAAGTGACCGCCACAAAGGTCCAGACATTCTCTTGCAGTGGGTCTGGGTCTTGTACGGAGCTGTAATTCCCATTATGTCCAGCAGATAATTGTGCACCCTGGTTTTCAGGTGCCCAAAAGGCATGGCCTGCATTGCCAGAGAGGATGTTATTTGAGCTGCCAGCGCCAATCGACCTTCTCACCCATGCGGCCTTTGTATAGGAGCCTTGAGACATGATATGACCGAGGTCGACAAATGCCTCTGGTCCATTGAAATAGAGAAAATAATCCCCATTGTCCAGGTGATCTTCGCAGCTGCCATCGTCATGGGTCGCGTTGCTGTTGTAGTTGAATGCGGTACTGTCAGTGCAGCCGCAGATCGATGATCCATTCGTGATCCCAGCACAGTCCTCGGGATCAAGGTCTGGGTCACTACAACTGACGTAAAGAGTGATGGATAAGAATGTAAAAAAACATATCCTGTTCACCATGGTCATTCTATGTGAACACCTCTGGCAATACTGTGCTCCCAATCATCAAGGCCAAGTTCCTCTGGTACGTCATACTGGCTCACGAGATAGTGTAACTCGCCATTGATCCAGTAGCAGGCGGTCGTATAGCTTTCATTATAATCAGGGTCTCTGGTCGCAATCCCAACAACGACAACATACCCATCTGCCACTCGAATGTCCCGTGCCTCGCCTGTCCCGAAATCTGTGGGAGGTCCACCCGGTAAATATTTTTTGCTATCATTTTTCCAATATTCAGGGTAGGTCCCGCCCGTGTTCAATGAATCACCCATGTCTTCCATATAGTCTGAGGAACCTGCGATATAAACATCACTCCCATCGATCGTGATCCCCCACGCTTTTGTTCCATATAAACCAGTTGATGACCAATTACCGCGTTGTGGAAGGTCTGTCCTCCTAGAGTTTCGCCAATAACAGGCCCTTGGAGGATAGCCAGTCATGTTATTGAGTACGGTCGTATAACCGGCAAAATATCTCACATTCCCGTCCATGAATGTCAGGTCATTGACCTCTCCATCCTCAGCTGAACTCAGAGTTGTCTTGGACCCATTCTTCCAGTAGCAAGGAACATAGACGTGGTGATTGTTTGTGGCGTATCCACCCACGAAGACATCACCATTATCTTTTACACCGATCGCAAAGGCCTGTGAGTCCCTGTTTGTGGTCAGATTGATCTTCTGACCATTCTTCCAGTAGCAGGAACCATTGTCAAACCAGCCTGCGACATAGACATCACCATCATGTACAGTGATCGCCTCGGCCTCTCCCCAATTTCCAGGAAGGTCGTAGCGTGTCTGGTCTACCCAGTAACACGCATCAGAAGATTCTCCTGTTCCACAGGCATATACAGTGCCATCTACCACAACGATGTCCGTTGCCCAGGCACCACCTGGGAGTTCTACTCTGGTGCCATCCACCCAGTAACAGGCGGTATAGTTCCCCTGGTCATCGTATGAATCTCCGACAATGTAAACGCTCCTCCCGGGAATGATAAAGGAGTTACATATGCCGTCCCCGTCATCGTCTGGGCCATCATCATAGGGATTGAGTCTGCCCGAGGAGCAATCGTCACACCCATCATTGTCACTGTCAGAGCAGACCGTATTGTCAAACGGGTCCGAGTCCTCGTCATCGGTGACATTGTCATTGTCGTCGTCGTCATCCTCATCATCACAAATGCCATCCATGTCATGATCGTTGCCCCATACCTCACCATCAACACAGGAGGCACACGCATCCTCAACATACTCGCAGGTACGATTATCAGTGGTGGCAGAGGGATCATAGTTACACGCGGTCTCGTCCGTACAGCCACACTCATCACACGTATTCCAATGCGCAAAATTCATGGTACCAAGATTCCCATTGCCACTGGCATCGGTTACGAGAGCACCCTCTCCCTCATTGAGTTTCCAGTAACCGGCCAGATCGTCTGATGATGCATAGCTTCCTCTATCCACATTTGCATTCATGTCTGTTTGCTCACCGGACAGTTCACTGATCTCAGCGCCACTCAGGGCCTTGTCCCAGATGGCAGCCTCGTCAATGGAACCGTACCATATATTTGCATTTGCAAACTTTCCGATATATGTTTTTCCATGATCCTCAGGGGGCTCGATTCCTGTGGCCTGATCCACCTGCACCCCACTAGTATAGAGTGTCATCGTCCCAGATGCGACGTCAGGGTCATAGGTGACGGCGACGAATGTCCAGACAGCCTCTGGAAGTGAGTCAGGGTCTTGAACAGCATGATAATTTCCATTATGTCCCGAGGACAGCCTAGCCCCCTGGCCAAAGGGTGCGTAGAGTGCGTGCCCCTTGTTTCCGCTGATGATATTGTTCTTGACCCCGTAGCCGTAGTTTCGCTTGACCCATGCTGCTTTGGTGTATGGGCCCTGATCGATCATGTCACCGAGATCCACAGTGGAGTTGGAGCCGTTGAAGGTCAGGTAATAATCACCATTATCTAAAAATGTCTGGCAGCTGCCATCATCGTGGGTGGCATTGCTGTCGTAGTTGTATGCCGTGCTATCGGTGCAGCCACAGACTGCGTTGCCGCCTGAATTTCCTACACAGTCCTCAGGCTCAGGCGAAGATGCTTCATCCTTTGTACAAGCAAAAAACATGAAAAGCATGATCAATAATAATTTATTTGTATTCATGGTATCGTTTTCTTTAATGACCAGTATCATTTGAGAAGGACAGTCGGGTAATGGTCGCAGACCCTCCGTAGCCTCCATCTAGAAATGCATTACCTCCTCCAACAACAATATCGCCGTTATCCAATTCAATGACAGACAAGTTACCCTGGACCTGTTCCGTGAATATCACCTGACCGTCTTCATCCAGTTTGGTGAGAGAGCTGCGCTCATCAATGATATAGTATCCCCCACCAGCTGCCGGGGTCATGTCATAGACCCCTCCGACACTCACCTCACCGATGATGCACTCGTTCCAGATATTGTTACCATTGTTTGGATTTCTCTTCACGATCAAATTGCTTCTCCAGCTATTGCAAAACCCTGCAGCCACATACTCCCCGTTGGGAGACTTGCATAGAGCATAGAGTGTCGCATCGCCAACGGAATTATTTGCCTTTTTCCATATCTGGTTCCCGTCTGCGTCCGTCTTCACCATGAAGAATTTATAGGCCCCGTGCTGAGTCCCTGAATATCCGGCAAACACCAGGTCTCCCTCATCCGTCTCAATGACCTCATAGGCCTCGTTTGCCGTGGAGCTGCTGTAGTTATACGCCCACATCAGATCACCATTCGTATCGTATTTTCTCAGTGCAGCCTTACTGTTCCAGCCATCATCGTTCCAGGTTCCGGTGACGACATAATTCCCGTCCTGGGTCTGGATGGCGTCCCTGGCCCAGTCATTATTATTGTCACCAGATGCTACCAATTGAGACCACTCTAAATTACCCTCTGAGTCTGTCTTCATGATGTACATGTCAGGGTAACAGTCCATGGACGTGACACACTCATAATAGCCTGCGGCAATGAAACCACCATCGGCGGTCTCTCTGGCATTGTATATCCCCGTGGACTCTTCGTACATGTTGTGCCAAATGATCTCCCCGTTCGCATCCAGTCTGATCAATTGACCATAATATTCACATGCGTAACCAACGCAGTCACCTGCATTTCCAAGTGACATGATGAAACCACCATCCGATACAGGTCTGATGGACCACATCTCACCGGCTATGTCAGTAAAAGATCTTGACCATACAACGTTCAACTCACCCGTATAGTACTGACAGCTTCCATCATCAAAGGTTGCCAATGGATCATAATTGATCGCGGAATCATCCATGCAGCCACAAACGGTATTTCCGTTGAGGATGCCCGCACAGTCCAGACTGCCTTCATACTCGCAGCTCTCATCATCGAAGGTGGCCGTACTATCGTAGTTTGTTGCCTGACTGTCCGTACAACCACATACCGCGTCACCACCTAATACACCCGCACAGTCCTCTACCTCTTGTTCCTCACAGGACAAGAAAAGTAATAGCATGACAGATGATATTGATTTAATTCTCATGAGTATCTCAGCTTTATCGCAATTAAAATTATTATGACCAAAGGCAAATACAAATTGTAAAAAGGTTATTGGTCATGTTTTTCTTGGTTCCTGAATTCCATGCTAGTAAAGCATGACCACTCCATTTTCATCCGTTTTAAAAATTTTTATTCTACCATTGTCCTTGTACCCAAAGAATATGAGCCCACCATCATGGGCATTGGATATGCCACTGGTAGAGCCTCTACCATTTTCGTCATAATTGGTGCTCCATAGCTCATCACTCGTGCTCGCATTGAATGCCCATAGATATTGGTTGATGTTGGAAGTTGGCAGGTCATATCTTGAGCCCAAAGCGATGACGGTGCTACCATCTTCTGATAGGATAAGATCATTAAGTTGATCTCCTCTCAGAGAATGGTTCACATAATCGGGTTCATTCCACTCTGATATCACATTGCCAGAACCATCCATCCTCAGATACCATGCGTTGACAGGCTTTTGACGCTGGTGTCTTTTTCTTCCTGCCAGTCCGTAGGTCCCATCGCCCAGGTCGATGATGTCAAATGCAGATTCCCAGTAAGACTCTCCGGTCTTGGTCTCCTCAAGCACTTGACCCTCGCTGTCGGTGCTAACGAACCACAGATCTGTATACCCATAAAAGTCACAGTTATAATCTTTGCTCTCATGCTCAAATCTTCCCACCGCTATGAACCCTCCATCTGGTTTTTGTATGACAGAATAGAATTCATCCTCATCGCATTCACCCCCAAAGCGCTCTATCCAGATGAGATTGCCGTCCACATCGTACCTGGCCATGAACGCAGATTGCTCATTGGTAACGGCACGCCTAGTAAACCAACCGCCAACCACCAGATAATCCCCTTCCATGGTCTCTATGACATCCCTCCCGTGGTGAGCTCTGGTGCCTGGGAATTTTACGATCCACTCTGTTGTTCCTAAAGAGTCGACCTTTATGAGGCGTCCCGTGGCATTGTAGCTCGGGTGATTGACCGTTGTAGCGCAGGATATCACATAGCCACCATCACTTGTCTGGTCTACGGCAGTGGCATAGATCTGTCCTGTGCCATAATTTCCTTGAGGAATGGGGATCTCATCAAAGGTCCTGCTCCAGATCTCTTCACCCAATTCATTGAATTTGGTCGCCCAAGGCACGGAGGTCCTCTTACCAACCGCAACATAGTTACAGTCGTCCACCATCTTTAGATCAGTGCATGAGGCATTTCCCAAACTGTCGATGTTATCTAGGTCCTTGATGTAGGTGGTCTCGATCCCACAATCACTAGACGCATTTTGTTCACTATCGATATCCTCACATTGTAAAACAATGAGCGAGATCGCTAATACCAAACAAAATTTTACATTGAAAATTTTCATGATAATGTCTCTTCTAATTATATAAAACCAGGAGCTATGGAATATTTGTCTGAGAATAGCTCGAACCGCTATTGGTTCCATTGTGGCTCCCTGTCTCACTGTTTATGTTCTGCTGAAATTTGTAATACGCAACCAGGCCAGAGCTTGAGGTGTAGTTCCCACTGTCTGAACTAGCATCAAGAGGGGTTCCCGAATTGTATAATGCGGTTACCTCACTGTCGGTCAATACCTCACTCCAAAAGGCAACGTCATCGATCTGACCATTGAAATAATTTGATACGTCATTGCTGGCATTGATCTTGGCACCAATTGAAACTTTGACACTCTGAGAATTTAGATCATGATTCGAGCTGGATTCAGTATCCTGGAGGCTGCCATTAACGTACAGTCTTGCATATTCCGTTGAACTGCCGGTACCATCAAACGTAAGCACGACATGGTACCAACCCCCTCCTGCAGTGGGAGTGGTGGTCGATGTGGGATACAACCAGTCACCATTATCATCTCTGACCCCTCCCTCTATCTTTGTTCCTGAATCGCTTAAACGGATGAACCAGGTCTTGTGCCTGTAGACAAGATAATCCTCATTCTCAAATGCATCTAGATTGACCCATGCCTGAACGGTAAAGTCATCTGGCTCAAAATTACTACTGTTGGCAACATAGGCGTGATCATTCGTGCCATCGAAATCGATTACATAATTAGTACCATTGAGTGTTGCTGTATTATTGCTCTGAGACGTACTGGCCTCGTTTCCGGCCGCATCATAGATACTATCATCGACAGGTCTCACTGTCA
>CALCSS010000151.1 GCA_937893835.1 uncultured Fidelibacterota bacterium | reverse complement strand
TTGGAATCATCATGACAAAAAGATATTTCATATCAACGGCCTTTTTTTATTAGGTGATCTGTTAATAATTCTGTGGAAGATGCCAAAAGTGTCAACGTTCCCAATGAAGTGGAAAGCATAGCAAACACCATGAGTCCTCCTATATACTGTACTGGGATGAAAGCAGAGAAGATCAAAGCACCAAAACCCATGTTCGAGGCTGCATCCAATAGAATGGGATAACCGACATCCCCGACCACCTCTTTGGTCAAGTTTTTTTCCTTGACCGTTTCGGAAAGTCTGCGAAATTGGGCAATGAAGTGAATCGCAAAGTCAACACCCACACCAATGATAATGGATGATAAGATGGCTGTGATATGGTTGAGGGTAATATTGAAGTGCCCCATCAATCCAAAATTCAATATCACTGCCCCTATCAATGGGATGACAGACAACCCGCCCCAAACAACTCTTCCAAAAAAAACTGATGTGATGAGTCCTATGAGCACGATGGAGATCAAGATGCTTAACAGTGATGAGCTAATGACCATCAATACCATATCGCGAATCACAACGATCATCCCGGTGACACTGATGTCAATGATACCCTGGAAATGACCTTTGATATATTCGGTGATGGATCCCACAAATAAAAAAACATCCTCCGTGCTCATTACAGAACTCAGAGATGTTATCAGAGCGACCTCATGGTCATGGTCTACAACGGAAGCGAGTTCTTCCGAATCACCTGACATGTAATACATGGTAAACAGATTATTTACCTTTTCTCTTTCCAGAGGAATCGACTCATACTTCATGCTGTCATCCATCACCGTTCGATGCATCTGCTTTACAACATCGGCAATAGAATATGTGACAATGACCTGGTCATTATCCTCAATGAATGTTTGGAGTGAATCCATTTGGTTTAATATAGTAGGGTCTTTTACATCTCCCTCTATCCTTATCCTCAGGTCCATGGTCCCACTCATCTCCTGGTCCATGAAGTCCATGCTGTCCCTTATCTCAGTACCAGGTTTAAAAAAATTTGCGACATTCACATCAACACTGACCCTGTTAAGACCAAATAATCCCAGAATCACCAATGCAAGACCTCCAGAAAAAACATGCTTGGGATAGCCAACGACCATCCTACCGATGCCACTGACCAATCTCTCTAAGACACTAGGATTTGCTATGAAATTACTATTCTGATCCCACTCTCTCATATTTATGATAGCAGGCAGCAAGATAGAACTGAGTATCCACGCCCATGCGATGCCAACAGATATACAGATTCCATAACCGATCAAAGGTTCCAAAGGTGAAGTGATCATTGTAAGGAACGCTGCTATGGTCGTGATACTGGTCAAGAATATTGGGACCAACAAGGCTCCCATACTAGCCTCGATCGCGCTCTGAACATTTCCCAACCTTCTAAATTCACGAAAGAATTTTGTAATTACATGGACCCCATCTGAATTTGCGATCGTCAGAAGTATAATGGGCATGGATGTATTGAGAAGAGCAAACAGGAAACGATCAGATCCTGTTATCTTGTATGCCCAACCCATAAAACCCATCATAGCTATCAATGAGGAAACGATCACGGCCATGACCATCAATACCGCCTGAAAACTTCTTAGATTGACCAATAACATCATCAGCATGATGACAAGCCCTACTTTGATCAATGACTGAACATCCTTTCGTATGAGTTGCGGAACAGATCCTGTCACATACGCAGTACCACCATAATGAATTTTATAGTCTACCAATATGGAGTCGGATACCTGAACCACACTATTCCTGAATCGATCCAGACCCACATCATCATTCGGCTGAATGATGGTAAGTAGATAATTCTCATCTCTACTCACCAACTGTTTTTTCAGTTCAGAATTTTTATCCAGGTATTTTTTTATTTCATCAATTTCATTTTCCGTCAGTTTCTTCGAGGACTGGAGATCGTCAATTTCCATAAATCCGTCATATTGATCGATCCTGGTCGCTGTACTAATGTTGGTGATCTTATGGACCACATCCAGCATCCTCAAATTTTCTGAAAGCACCCACAGATCAGATAAGGCCTTTTGACCGTAAACTGAAGACTCTTCATGACCAAAGGCAACAAAGATGATCTCAGTACTACCAAATTCATCCTGCACCGCGTCCCAAGAGATCTTTGACTCTAGATCCTTGGGAAGCATCTTCATCATATCATCATCCATGACCAAAAAACGTAGTCCAGACCCCAGGATAAGCGTCGCCAAAATGGAAATTATTATGGTTCTTCGTGAATGGTGTATTGCCTGATCAATAGACCACTGCTTGATCTGATCTTTACATAAGAAGAAATTCATGAATCAGTGATGTTGAACTAATCATAAAAGAAAGGTCACATATAAATATGTCATCAAGTTTGGCACAGGCCATCTTCCTGAAAGGCTTAAGGATAATCATTGAAAGATCATAAAGAGAATTAATTGCTCAAAACAGTCTGTACCAGAAGTATCAAATCTGATAGGTCAACTGAATGATCCTCATTATAATCAGCCGGTGGTGTGGACTCATAGCCAAACCCCGAGGCCATGTCAGAGATGAATAAAATATCTTGGACATCAAGAAAACCATCAAAATTAACATCTCCCAATTCATAATCAGGGAAGTCATCACCTAAATAGTTCATTGCATATTTTTGTGCTCTAGCGATGAACACCTGTCCACCACCATGATCATGGCTCCAGACCTCTTGATGATCTTCAGTAACCTCAAAGATGGTCGCATCATCACAGTCTGTTACGAGTGTATTACCATTTGGTAGTCGGAAGGCACCACCCTGCATCTGGGTATGAAAGTCACCAGTATGTAACCAGACAGGCTCTTCAGGGCCAAATGGTTGACCTTCGGATATGGCATAGGTACCATCATCATTCAAAGGTGTCGTGAACTCAAAAACAGCTGAATAATTAGTATAATTATTATTAAATAGTATAAGGTTGCCCTCACCTGGATATCCCTCAGGTATCCAGTTCACACTGTGCTGAGAACCCAACAAATGATCTGAGTTGCTACCTCTTCCATAGGCCTGAGGATTCCCCCAACGATATAGGTAGTCTCCTCCCTTTCCAGCATTCCCTCCAACATGTCCGGCAGCCTCTTCTGTCGTTGTACTATGATCAATGATATAGATCTCATCATGATGTCTGGATGAGATCACGATCTGATCAAGTTCCTCATTATAGGCGATCGCATTAATATGTTTCCAGTCTCCATTTGCTCCACCCGGGCCACCATTACTTCCTGCTGCACCATAATTGACATCCTGTAACTCAGGGTGGTCACTTATAACACCATAGTTAGGCAGATCAGAGTCTACATCTTGGATCAAATGATCCCATATATGCCACTCCCAAACAATATTCACATCATCACTCCCAACAGGCTCCAGTTCAAAGATGGCCTCGGCCCACATTATATTTAGAGAATTATCTATAGATTGTCTGCCAACAGCATAGGCCTCCTCTGCCGTTTTCAATTCCCAAGCGATGACCAAGATATTACCATTCGGAAGGGGCTCAACATCATGGTGGTGTTGATAGTTTGAATTTGATATCTCATAATTCCATAAAAGGTCACCATCCCAAGAATATGTTGATATACCTCCACCTGTGCCGCCTGCGTTCATGGCTGGATTTGATACTCGATACGGATATACTAATGTGCCATCAGGCATGAGGTAGGGCATGCTTGCAGCCCCTCTTGGATGAGTCCAGGTGTTGATCTCATTCAAGTCATTATCGATCAAATAGGAGTAGAAGTTACCACCACCGCCTCCGCCAGCTTGTGCGGGTGAGTATAGGGTCATCCCATTGAAGACTTGTCCAAAAAGAGGTATTGTTAAAATAAAATAATTGACCAATAAATTTTTCATATGATAGTTCAATACAGATTTAATGTTAATGAGACATTTAACTATCGGACTCTTAATGTGTCATATAGTTAAATAATTTATTCGTAGAATCACATAAGTTATTTATAATAGTCAAACGTATAAACATATAATGATGCTTAAACGAATATTAAGATTATACCTAATTCTAGGAAAAACTTTCAATGCATGGGTGTCTCCTCTGCTATCTGGGATCTTGTTATTATTTCTTAGGACCATGGTCTCAATTGGACAATTAGTTGACCATTTATTATTCTGGTCAATCCGAAAACCTCTGAAAGATCCGATCATCATTGTTGGCAACCCAAGATCAGGCACGACCTTCCTTCATCGTTTTTTGATCAAACAAAAGATCGGGTCAGGGTCACAACTCTGGCAAATGCTATACCCATCTGTCTTGGTCCAGAAATGCATAAGACCCTTATTGCCCCTTATGGAGAGGATAAGCCCTGCCAGACATCACTCTACTGAGGCCCACAAGACGAGTTTGACATCTGTGGAGACAGACGATGTTTCTCTACTTTTCAGATACTTGGATGGATTTTTTCTGTATGGATTTTTCCTTACATTTGATGATGAGGACCTTTTTCATTGGGTAGACCCCGATATCAGGGACACATCTGCAAGAGATTTCAAATGGTTTGAATCAATCTGGAAACGTAATATTCTATCGAACAAAGGCAAAAGATACATCGGTAAATTGTTTAGTTTGAGTAGTAACCTCCCTTCTTTTCAAAGACAGTTTAACGATGCAAAGATATTATATATGATCAGAGACCCCTTGAGCGTTATCCCATCAGGCCTAAGCCTAGTGACAGGGGTACTTGACAAAAGATTTGATTTCTGGTCTTTGGATGAGGATATTAAAAGAAGATCAATAAATAGATTATATCTTGCCCTTGTTGAATTATTGAAAAGATTTCAACAAGATTGGGTCAACAATAAAATAGATAAGGACAAGGTCATGATCGTCCAATTTGACACCATGATGAATGATTTTGAAACATTGATGAATGGGATACTTGATTTCATAGGAACTGACAAGAATGATGAACTCGGCAAGGCCATCAAAGAGACTGCAGAGAGCCAGAGACAATACCAAAGCGGTCATAAATATGACCTGGAAAAATTTGGACTTACTGAGGATCAGATCAAGAGTGATTGCAAAGAGATATACCAAACCTTTTTACCCTGATTAATGAGAACTATTCTAACATACATCGCAATACAATCTCTAATGTTGGGTCTAGATCTCAATGGAATTTCCGCATTAAAAGGTTGGACCATGATCCAAGAAGGACCTGTTAAAATAGAATGGAGAGAATATCAAGGATTCCCAATTAGTAGAGCAGAAAAGATGATCGACCATGACATGCATTCCGTTGCAAAGATCATCCAAGATCTTGACCGATACCCCATTATATTTGAAAGAGTCACCAAGACAAAGAGGCTGGACAGCAATATTGTCCACGTCATGCTTGACATGCCCTTTCCATTTGCGGGACGTGATTACATCGTGCAATATTCCATTGAACAAAGCGAGAGACAATGGACCTTCTCATTTTTTTCAGTTGAGCATCAAGAAGGAGCTTTAGAATCTGGAATGGTGAGATTGGATAATGCTGCCGGACTATGGGTATTAAAAAGCCTATCTGCCAAACAAACATTGGTCACATATACATGGAATGGAGAACTCTTAGGTAATTTCCCAGATTTTGGACTAAATAAGGCATGGGTGACACAGGGTTCAGAGGTCCTTAAGTGGTTGGATGATGCACTCTCAATTTGATCAGGTCATGAAATATTTTCTCATAATCACCCTACTGTCATTCTCATATGGTCAACTTATCACACCAAATGACAACGCACATCTAAATCACGTTCACATATTGTTTGAATGGGAACAAGTACCAGAGGCCAGTGGATATGAGTTGCAGATCTCACAAGACCCTGAATTCTCCAATGATCTCATCCAAGTTAGTAATAATAGCCTGGTCTACATAGAAAGAGAACTTATTGATTGGGAGAGCACCTATTTTTGGCGTGTAAGACCAGTCCATGGTCAAGACCCAGGTCCCTGGTCAGGTGCGTATTCCTTTACCACAGGCCAAACACTTTCCTCTTCGAGTGTTAATGTGATCGATGAAAGTGAGTATTCACCTGGCGTCACTGTATTTGGTGCATTCTTCAATTATTTCTCAGCAGTCATTGATGGAAATGGAAGGGAGATATGGAATTCAGGTGATGATGATTTTGTTTATTATAGCGCTCACCATAATGGAAACATTCTTGGATGTCACTTACTATCAGGTGCCGAGAACAATCTCCCTGGTTCAGAGGTTGCCTTTGATGGTGAAACAATTTGGTCAGAGCCAAATGATGACTTTCTCCATCATGATATCATCCGTCTTCCAAATGGCAATTATCTTGGTATTGTAGAGACATCTTCCTTAGGGGTCATACCTGTTGGCGGATGGACATCTTTGTTTCAAGGTCTGGGATTCCAGGCAGATGGGGTCACTGTCGAATTTCCATGGATCGGGGATAGACTCGTCGAGTGGGATAAGGACACGAAAGAAGTGGTATGGTCCTGGAACGTGTTCGATCATTTTGATATGTCTGACCATGACCAACTTGGTGGTACATGGACAGAGGCATATATTAGTCTACATTATGATTGGACTCACGTCAATGCAGTGATCTTTGATGAGGAAGAAAGTTGCCTCTATGTTTCAGCTAGGCATCTCTCTCGCATCACGAAGATAGACTATCCTTCCGGTGATATCATATGGAACCTGGGACACGACATGCCTTCCGGAGACGTAAGCCTAGGCACTGAACTAGGATTTAGTTTCCAGCACAGTCTCCAAAAATTAGAGAATGGGAATCTGATGACCTTTGACAACGGCAATCTCGCACCAGAATTCAGAGGAACAGAAGACCCTGCATCTCGAGCTATTGAGATCGCAATTAATGGTACAGAAGCATCAATAGTATGGTCATATGATCTATCACCAGATCTTTTTGGTTTTGCATCAGGAAATACACAAAAACTTGAAAACGGGAATGTGCTTTTAACGACTGTTGGAGGAGGAGGCCGTTCCTTGGAGGTAGACACTGTAGGAGAGATCATATGGGAGGGACTATACAATTTAAGTCTGCCAGATGGCGCTGTCTATAGGGCTAATCGCATACCTGGGATTTTCCCATTGGCATATAGTGTGATCGTCGAGGACCTCAATGAATACAATGGTAATGTGGGTGTGTACCTGCCTACGGGTTCATCCACCATTTTCTATGACATTGTTAATGACGGCCTCTATCCCATCACTCTCTCATGCCATATCAATGATGATGAGGGGTGGTTTGGTTCTCAGACCATTCAATTGAACATAGAACCTGGAATGAATGAGACGATCTCATTTCAGGGTAGTGTGTCATCGATCGAGCAAGGTAACCCCATACACCTTACTGTGATACCAGACCATCATGCAAATAGATCTAAGATGATATCGACAAATGGATTCACCTCTCCTCTTTCCTCCATAGACAACCTACAGCCAGTGTCCTTTCATCTTGATAGGCCCTATCCTAATCCATTTAATCCTTCAACTAAAATAGAATTCCATCTTAAAAATAACCAAGATGTTCTTCTTGAGATATATGGCATCAACGGGCAACGAGTAGAAACATTGATAGAAAGAAGAACCTTCGCGGGTAAACATATAATAAATTGGAATGCTAATAATATTGCTGCTGGAATCTATTTCATTAAAATGAGAGTGTCTGATAGAGTGAAGACTCAAAAAGTAATATTGCTGAAATAAGATGAAAAAAATATTCATTATCATTTCTCTATATCAAATCAACTGGGTACTATCCCAGTGTGATAGTTCCTTTACCTATTTCGATCAATTGCCAGACAATGTGACAATATTAGTTGGTGACTCTTGCCTTCAAGACACAGACATTGATGTTCTAGATAGTATTATCATTAAAAATGAGCTTAACTATGGATCACCCCTTGAACTAGGTACCCAGACCTGGTTTAATGGTCGACTTCGTTTTCTGGTTGCAGGAAACTATGGCAATAGCTCTGGAGTCAATGATACCATTTACTCATTACCTGAGAATATTGGATCATTAGATGATCTTGCCTCACTTTACTTAGAATGGAATAGAATTGCAGAACTACCTGAATCCTTTAGTGACATGAGCAATTTATTCTCTCTATATATAAATAATAACATCCTCACCTCCATCGGAGACAGCATAGGCAATCTATCCAATCTTTATTTTCTTGATCTTGGCTATAATGAGATATCCTCAGTGCCTCCATCCATCTGTGATCTTGATAATCTATCATACCTATGGCTGTTCAATAATGTATTAGAGTCCTTGCCGGAATGCTTTTGCAATATGGAATTGGATTGGAACAATAGTGACAATGGTGGATATCCATTCTTTGCCATAGGCGCAAACAACTTGTGTGAGGATGTTGACTCTTGCGTATCAGAGAGTGATAACTTTGAACTTAGCCTTGATCAATTCTACTACTCCTTTCCTGTATATTCTCCACAAGAATGTGATACGATCACAACAGCTATCCTTGACCCATCATTACCTTATCAGTATACAATATCTGCACCATTTCCCAATCCGTTTAACCCCAGGGTGAATCTAAGACTAAATGTCCCATATGATAGGAGAATGGATATCAGGGTCTATGATGATAATGGAAAAGAGGTCGATGTGATCTCTCATGCTATGATCTTTAATGGCGGGACTCATCAGATCACGTGGAATGGTAACCGTCACCCATCTGGCATATACTTCATTAAATTTACTGATGGATCTGAGACAAGAATTCGAAAGACGATTCTTTTAAAATGAAGAATATGTTAATCTTCATTAGATGTATTTTTGCCATTGTTCTCGTCCTTACTTGTAGGGTCAAGGCCAACACGTCAAATCTATTAGTTTCAGGATATGTTGACTATACCTACATCTCTAGATTGTCTGATCGATCCTTGATTGACATTCCATATAGAATGGCCGCATTGAACATTGAAAAACGAACAGAGAATATTTCATTAAATGGGAATTTTTCCATCGAGTACCACCTGAGGGACGATGCCTATTTTTTAGGTTCAAGTGACCCTCAAGATTTTATTTTTGACATGAGAGAACTTTATCTGACATATGATCATGACCAATTTGAGTTTCGTATTGGAAAACAGATTCATTCTTGGGGCAGTGTGGATGAAAATAGCCCAATCGATAATGCAAGCAGTCTTGATTATTATTATTTATTCTTTGGTGGCATAGAAAGAAAAATGGCCACACTCTCTATTGGATTGGACTATTACCTTGGAAACCTAAGGGTCAATACGGTCTTTTCTCCTGTTCACGCAACAAATCGAATTCCCTTGGGAGATGATGACTTCCCAATTGAATTACCTGTATATCCTGAGTCCTCTGAGATATTTCAGATACAAGGCCAACCCTATGAGGGAGGTATACACGGTACCTTTTCGACTGGAATGGGAGACATATCAGCTTCATATTATTCTGGATATGATAGGACCTTCAATCTATCTGGAGTAAATGTTTATGGACACAGTAGCGATATATCTTTTCCATATGTTGATATTGTATATGGATATAGGAAGACGGATGTGTTTGGCATAGGGGGAGTCTTATTAAGTGACTGGCTGACATTGAGATATGACCTTGGGTATTTTTTGACCGAAGATCAAAATGAATCCATTGACAGATCAAGTTCATTCAATCCGATCTACTATGACTCATTGCATTTTACCTACCCGCTGATGGAGGAAGCACAGTATATACAGTCAACCATCCAAATAGAGACAGAGTTGCCTTTTGGAATCAACCTGACGGCACAATACTTTTACCATGATACACTAAATTATTCATCTGATAGTCTACCTGTCGATCAAGAGATCGACATTCCAAACTTAGAGCTAGACCCAGAGCAGATGAGGCCCTCTAACTTCTTCACACCTGGCATGGGCGTACCAATAGCGATCTTGACCAATAGGGCCTTTTTCTTGACACTGGACAGGAACATGCTTGATGATCAATTAAAGGTATCATTGACATCTATGGTCGATGCCTCCTCCTATGAGGCCAATAGGTCTTTCTCTGGATCCTTGGTGGAGTTAAAGATGACATACTCATTGAATCAAGACCTGGATGGAACCATCGCCCTGACAAAGGTAAACGGTGATTCAGACCATCCTGATGGAGGTAACTATCCATTCAATCGGATGGAAGATTTCTCACATCTAAGGTTTGAAATAAAATATTTCTTTTAAAGTACTATATTGAAGATCAAGATCAGTGGCTCAGGACTATACCTGCCTCCAAAAATAGAAAGATCAGAGGACATCGCACATCTTATTGATAGATCTGTTGAGTGGATACATGAGAAGTCAGGAGTTTTTGAAAGGCGCGTATCAGAGATCGATGTTGATAAAATGGGTGCCATCGCTGGTAAAGAAGCATTGAATGATGGACCTCCTCCCGACCTGATCATCAATGCATCGGGTGTCCCGAGACAAACGATACCTGATACTTCAACATTTTATCAAAAGGAAATGGGATTTGAGGGAATTCCCTCATACAGTATTCATTGTACTTGCTTATCTTTCATCACTGCACTACATACTGCAAGTAGTCTAATACAATCAAATTCCTATGACCGAATTCTGATCATTTCAGCTGACCGAGGTACGGTAGGTAGAAATTATAATGAACCAGAGAGCGCATCGCTTCTTGGTGATGGCGCAGCGGCAGTACTTTTGGAGCCTTCATCGAATGATGAAGATAGCGAACTGCTATATCACACTATGAGCACTTGGCCCAGTGGTTCAAACCTAACAGAGGTCCGAGGAGGAGGAACTAGAAAACACCCTCAAGACCCCAATACCACCAAAGAAGATAATCTGTTTTCGATGGATGGACCTGCCATTTACAAGATAGCACGCAAACAGGTCTATAGAATATTATTAGAGACATTGAAAGAAACCGGATTAAAAAGAGAATCCATTGATTGGGTCATTCCCCATCAGGCATCTGGAAAAGCCGTTGAGGCCTATATCTCAGCAGGAGGATTCAATAAGGAACAGGTTCTGGAAACTGTATCAAAATTTGGGAATTGTGTTGCTGCATCAGTTCCCATGACCCTTGCAATGGCTATTGAGGATGGTCGAGTCAAACGAGGTGACCTACTAATGCTGATAGGGACTGGTGCTGGTCTGTCTGCCGCGTGCTCATTGATCCGTTATTAGATCAAATGTGGTCAGATCTTGATCAGAAATGATCTTGAGAAGATCTCATCATTCAAGCCCATATCAGGCTTGAATGATGAGATCTTCATGATCGTCTTATCTCCATCTCCCCTTTCCATTACCATCTTACCCGCAGTTATGAATCCATTTTTTTCAATAAAATCAGTTAAGATGAGGGTTTTCTCCTTTTCTGACTCATTCTCATAGTATTCCACCTTGCAAATTTGCCAATTCCTAACATTGACCCATATCTTTCTTGAAAAGTATGCACTCTCATTCTTTGGCCAGGCCATTATGATCTTACATTGATCACCATCAATGAATTCTGTTCCAATATTGACCAGACTATCCAGACCGGGCTTCCTACTTTCAAGATCTTCATATATGAAATCAGTATTTAGGAAAGATCTAGACCTTTCCTTGGCCTTTATTTTCTTTGCGGTCTTTAATTTTGGGAGGAAGAACCATTGCTCAGTTTGACCATTTCTTTGTACCCAACTCAGGAGTCCTGTTCCTTTTACGATCTTTGGCTTTGTAAATCTTGCCATGGACTTGGATCTATACTTACCAGAGTCATAATACTTTTCATATCTAGTAAATTCTCTGACCTTTGTCTTTTGCTTCTTCCTTTTAATGCGTGTGATCTCAAGCCTGATCTCCATGATGGAGGAACTTGGTCTCTTGAATGAATATACACGCTCCATGATCTCATCAACGGAAATTTCTTGTCCTAGGCACATAGATATTAGTAAACCAAATAGTGAGACTATTCTAATCTTCATCATTTTCATTTTGTAGGATAAATAATATTGAAAATGGTGTCAAGAGTATGCTAAGCAAAGAAACAGTAATGAAATCTTGTTTATACTTCAATTCCACAAAACCTGCTAATTGAAAGCAGATGAAAACATATCCTATTATAGCAAAGTCCAAATATTTTTCTATAATAAACGAGATCAGATCCTTGATCGTCCTACCTTCTAGATCAAAGGATGTTCCAGAATAAGAAAATACATAAAAGACCATTGCCAAGGTAAGTAGCATGATAATGCCGCTTAGAGTTTTATCTTTTTGCTCTAGGTTCATTTATAGAGGAATTTTGGTTTGGTTAAGCTAGTCAAGGCGGGCAGTGTCGCCAAAGCACCAAATAGGCAAAAGGATATAGATCCCATTACCAGAATCCCAAAGATCCTGACTGGCACAAATACTGAGAATAACAATGCAGAAAATCCAACGACAACTGAAAGTCCATTGAAAAGTATGCCCTTACCTGAAATTCTGAATGTATTTGTTATGGCATCATCCAAAGAATCTCCATCGTTCAAGTGATCTCGCAGGTGCCATAGAAAATGCACAGTATAGTCCACGCCAACTCCGACCAGGATACAGGTCAAAAGTGACGTGGTTATATTAAGTGTAATACCCATATAACCCATCAGTCCAAACATCATAGCAACTGATATGGCCATTGGCATAGTCGCAAATAGTCCACCCGTGAAAGACTTAAACATAATGGTCATCAAAGAGAATATTATGATCACCGAAACGATCAGACTGATGAACTGTCCGCGGATGACCATGTGATTTACCACACCCATCAATGTGGCTCCACCTGTCAACTCCATTGGTGAATCATCATAGAAATTTGCCTTTATGAATTGTTCAGTATCGTCAACGATCTCAGATATTGCAAAGGTCTTGACCGCCTGCAGCCTCAGAAGTATCTGTGTATATGATGGTTCCTCTATATCATCCAGGATCAGGTCAAACTCATCTCCATCTGAAGAAATGGAATACATGAACATATACTGATGAATGAGGTCACGGTCATCTGGTATGATCTCTTTGGCTGGATCACCTCCATTGAATCCAGAATGCATCCTCTTTATCACATCAGCGATCGAATATGATTTTGTCACAATACTGTGACGGTCTTTGATATGATCTGTAAGAACCTCAATATTTCTCAAAACAACTGGGTCAAATATGTCACCCTCGACCAGTATGTTCATTTGCGTAGAACCTCCAAAAGCTTCACTTATCTTGGTATTTGCAATTCTCAATGTGGATGATTTTGGGAAATAATGATCCGGATTAGTATCTACCTTTAGATATTGGATGCCCATCGTAAGCCAGATACTAATGACGGATAGAGATATTAGCACGACTCCTCTATATCTTGTAAACAATTTTCCCATTCCTATCAAAAAGTTGTCAATGAATGACATATCATATTCCTTGGACAAATGCTGAGGACGCGGAACAAGTACCAGAACCGATGGAATCAATATGATGCTTAGAATAAATGATACTAGGATTCCAAACGAGACAAGAACTCCCATCTCTCTTGCTCTAGGAAGTGAGTGTGATAGTAGACATAAAAAACTCACCATTGTTGTCAATCCTGCCAAAAGAATGGGTATACCCACCTTTCGGATGGTACGCCTTAGGATCTGTCCGCGAGTTGCCATTGTATCCAATCGTGAATATTCAAAATAATGAGATATGATATGAATGCCATAATTATTGGCTATGGCAACCAACATAACTGGTATCAATGTACCAATAAATGCTAAAGACATATCAAGCCATCCCATGATTCCAAAGGTCCAGATAATTGAAAAACCAACCACAAAGAAAGGTAGGAACACACCGGTCCAACTACGAAAGGAAAGCATGAGCAAGAATATGCAAAGTCCAATGGCCACCGGAGTGAACACACGCATGTCTCTCTGCATATAATCTATCACCGTTGCCCGCGTTATGGGCAAACTTGAAACATAAAAATCCTCTGGGTCGCTATACCGATTGACCAATTCAAATATGTCTTTCCTAAATACAAATTCATCATACTCGAACGAGGAGTTAATCTGACCTATGAAGCACAAGGTCTTGAAATCATCGGAAACAAGGTTGCCAATCATTCCTGATTCCTCTAATCTTTTCATCAAGTCTTCCCTACTTGCTGAGTCAGATGGAATATCCGTAAGCAGTGGCTCTATCTCAAACCCATTGTCATCTGGCACTATGTGCTTCTGATTGAATATCGAGGTAACCCGACTGATGAGTTCTATTGACTCCAGAGAGTCTTGGAAAGAGGATAATTTATTTAATGTCCCCTCATTAAAAAGACTGTCTGATTCTACTGCAACGATCAAAATATCACTGCCTGAAAATAGTTTATCCACCTTCTCCATTGACTTGACGATCTTGTGATCTCTGGGAAGACCAGAACGAAGAGATGGATCCATCTCAAGGTCAAAGACCTTCCAACCAAAGAGTACTGTTATGAAAATAACAGTTGCAATGATGGTCCGTGGGTAGTGAGCATCAAAATTAAATAATGCGTGTGAAATTCTTCTGAGGTTCATAGCAAAGGCGGTAAATTTAATGGATTCAATTTTATAATGAAATCCGTTCTAGGTGGTTTTCATTATTAATTTTTTGCGATCTGACCAATATATTCTATGAATAAATCACCAATCATACTGTTTGGAAATGGAGAGTTTCCAACTCATCCATCCAGTCTCAAGGTCATTAATAATGCAAAATTCATAGTCTGTCTAGATGGCGGAACTGATAAATTAATCAAATTGGGTCATAAACCAGATTATGTCCTAGGAGACCTGGACTCACTCAGATTGAAGCCTCATGAGTATGGTTGTGAAGTTGTAGAGTTACCTGACCAAACAAAAAATGATCTTGATAAAGGTCTTGATTGGTGCCTAGGTCAAAATATGAATGATATTATCCTCATTGGATTCTCTGGTCGGAGAGATGATCACAACATGGCAGCCCTCTACTCCCTAAGATCATTTTCTGATAAAATGAATCTGGTCATATACACAGATCACTCAATAATTCACTGCCTAAAAGGACAATCAGAATTCAGTGTGGTCAATGGGCAAATCATCTCACTCATTGCAAGCGATTCAAAGACCTCTATCACGACAAGAGGTCTGGGTCATGAACTTAATAATGATAGGCTCTCTTCACCAGGGCATGGCATCAGTAATGTTGCTCGTATGAATCAGATAGAGATTGAATCAGATGATTGGATCTGGGTATTTCTCAATCACATGGAATGATGGAATTTCATTTTCTCGATAAGATGATCATGGGGTTTTATGTCATCACCATTATTTATGTTGGCATCATTCGAAAAAGAAACGAGGAATCTTCAGAAGAGAATTTCATCTTATCCGGAAGAAGATTGAGTATTACTGGCTTTGTCGCGACGCTCGTGACAACATGGTATGGTGCGATCCTTGGAGTTGGGGAGAACACTTTTCTTTATGGGTTACAGACCTGGTTTATTTTCTCATTCCCCTATTATGTTTTTGCATTGGCCTATGCTTTTTGGGTAGCACCAAAGATAAGGCAGAGTAAAAGCATTTCGATTCCTGACAATTTTAGAGAGGTCTATGGCAATGGAGCAGGGATCATGTCTGCGCTGATCTTATCGTTCCTGGCAAGTCCAGCACCATACCTGCTTGGAATGGGATTTGTCATTCAATTCATGTTTGGATTGGAATTAGGAACGGCTCTCATGATTTCCACAATTTTTAGCGTCATGTACGTTTGGAATGGTGGATTTAGTGCAGTGGTCAGGACAGACCTGATTCAGTTCGTCTTAATGTTCTCAGGATTTTTTCTTCTACTGGGATACCTCTGGTCCAATGTTCAGAGTCCGGTACTAATGATCAAGGAGTTACCAGAAAGCTACCTAGACCCTCTTGGAGGGAATACATTGCAGTATGTACTGGCATGGTTCTTCTTGGCGGCCTGGACATTCATTGACCCAGGATTCTTCCAAAGATGTGCTGCCGCAAC
>CALCSS010000150.1 GCA_937893835.1 uncultured Fidelibacterota bacterium | reverse complement strand
AAAAATTTAGTCTATGAATTGCTTTCATTTAGGAAGAGCAATATAGTGCTCAATCAGATTGATAAATGATCTATTTCTGTATAACTTGTTTAAAAATAAAACTTAATTCAGAGTTGATTTTATTCTTTATTAACAAAAACCAAGGTGTATCATATGATGAACACTCCTAAATACTTACTCCAAAATGTAGAGAAATATCCTAATGAGCCTGCCCTTTCCATAAAAGATGAATCGGGCCAGTGGCATACAGATACCTGGAGCGATTTCTATACTTCAGTGTTATCAGTTTCAAAATCAATGATCGCATGTGGTATAAATCGAAATGATAAAATAAGCATTTACAGTTATAATAGAAAAGAGTGGAATATTAGTTACGTTGCTGCGCAGCTAATTAATGGAGTGGCTGTTGGTGTATACCACACATGTTCATCAAATGAAGTTGAATGGATTGTTGGTAACTCCGAATCAAAGATCGTATTTATTGGAAATAACCCTAATGACAATGATGAAAAAGAAAAAATGCCAAATCATCGATTATTACAGGTATTGGACAACCTTGAAAAAGTAGAGATTGTTGTTACAATGGATGGTGTTGAGCTTCTTGACCATAAAAAGATAATTTCATGGAATGAATTCATAAAGAAAGGATCTTCTTTGGATGATTCAGATGTTTTGAACCGTTGCGATAAGATTGAAAAAAACGATACGTCATCCCTGATCTATACATCAGGAACCACTGGCAATCCCAAAGGCGTTGAGTTGACTCACCACAATTGGACCTTTGAACTTGATATGGCACTCACGATCATGAGATTTGAACAGGGCGAGAAATATGTTTCTTGGCTACCAGGGGCACATGTTTTTGGACAACTCATAGACAACCATTATTGGATCAGAAGGGCTATGCATATGCATATTGTCGATAGTCCACTTAATACAGTCGACTATGCCAAAGAGGTGCAACCTCATTTATTCATTTCCGTTCCTAGAATATATGAGAAAGTATACTCTAATCTTATGGCGGCAATTGAATCTAAGGCCATCCTAAAATTTGGTCTGATGATTCCAGGTCTATCAAATGTTTTCAAATCCAAACTGAGAGCAGCTGCCGGATTCTCTAATGTCAGATTTGCGATCAGTGGTGCCGCTCCCATTAATCCAGATATCTTGTCCTTATTTCAAAAACTAGGCATTCCTTTGTTTGAAGGGTACGGAATGACCGAAAATACTGCTGGCGCATCTATGAACTATGTGGGTAATAATAAGATCAGTAGTGTTGGAAAGGCATTCCCCGGTACTGAGATCAAGGTTGCTGAAGATGGTGAGATTCTGATCAAGGGTGAACACGTTATGAAAGGCTACTACAATAACTCTGATGCTACGACAGAGACCATAAAAGATGACTGGCTATATACCGGTGATGTTGGGAAGATAGATGCAGATGGTTATCTATATATAACCGGTAGAAAAAAAGAAATATATGTCAGTTCTGCTGGAAAGAATATTGCTCCACTTGTCATAGAAGAAACAATGAAATCCATTCCAATAGTATCTCAATGCTTTTTGGTGGGGGATGGAAGAAAATATTGTTCCGCGCTGTTCACATTGGACGTTAGTGTGATATTGAGAGATAAAATTGGTCTTGATAGTAATATCATCCCTAAAGACCCATTGCAACAGATCTCTCTACTAAAGGAAAATGGCCATGAATTATCTGACTTTACAGATAGTGAAGACATTAGAACTGAATTACAAAATGATGTAGATAGACTCAATCTCGAATTCTCAACACCTGAACAATTGAAGAAGTTCTCAGTTTTACCAAGGGATCTAACAATTGACAATGGTGAACTGACACCTACATTGAAGATCAGGCGTAAACAGATCAATGAGAATTGGGCTGATGTGATCGATTCTATGTACGATAACTGATCTTGGAAAAGATAACATTTTTAGGTTGTGGATCCTGGGGGGGGGCCCTGGGAAAGTTGTTATCAAACAAGGGGATTCATTTAACCATGTGGCATCGAAATGCCGAGGTCGTTCGTACATTAACTGAGACAAGACGCCACTATTTGATTCCAGAATTGATCTTTCCAAATAATATCGTTTTCACCAATGATATCTCATCAGGGATTGACTCATCAGACATTATCGTTTTGGCCTTACCCTCACAAACAATACGAGGAATAATAAGTCAAAATCGATCAAGCTTTAATGATCAACAGATAATCGTTAACATATCAAAAGGCATCGAGAATGACTCTTTGATGACCATTAGCGAGGTAATCAAAGATACACTGGAAGATGATCATAAAAGTGTTGTCACACTATCAGGTCCTAGTCATGCTGAAGAGGTGATACGCAATCATCCTACAACATTGGTCGCAGCATCAAGAGACATTGAATCAGCTGAAAAAATACAAACCTTATTTGCAACCAAAATGCTACGAACATATCTCAATAGAGACATCAAAGGTGTTGAGCTAGGTGGTTCAATGAAGAATGTGATCGCAATAGCTGCAGGAATTTGTGATGGTATCGGATATGGTGATAATTCAAAAGCTGCCTTGATGACGAGGGGTATGACAGAGATCACTCGGTTGGGAAAGGCAATGGGAGCAAAAGGAAAAACATTTAGGGGTTTGAGTGGATACGGTGATCTAATTGTGACCTGTTTGAGCAAACATAGTAGAAACAGGCAATTGGGCCAATCTATCGGTGAGGGTATGTCATTAGATAGTATAACCACTGAGATGAAAATGATCGCAGAGGGTGTTTCTACTGCCAAGTCTGTACATCAACTCAGGCTGAAACATAAGGTAGACATGCCAATCCATGAGGCTATTTATCAAGTCTTATTTGAGAATAAAGACCCTAAAAGTTCTGTTGTTGAACTAATGACACGTCGACTAAGCGAAGAGGGTAATTGATCAAATATTTTTTTCGATCAAGGAACGGATCTCATCTGAAGAAGGCCTTGGCGCATCCGCAGAGATCAACACGCCAGCTTCGTCTATCAGCATAAATCTCGGAATGCCAAATATGGCATAGGATCTTGTTATTTGGCTCCATCCATCAGCCCATAATTGTACACCACCTAGTTCATCATCAGAAAGCATTTTGATCCAAGCCTCCTTATCTGTATCAACAGAGACACTTAGAAAGACAATATTTTTGTCGACATAGTCCTTTTGTAGACGGTCAAGGGATGGAACCTCAGCGATGCAGGGCCCACACCAGGTTGCCCAGACATCTAAATACACAAGGCTACCTCTGAATGAAGATAGGGAGACCAATGCATTTTGTTGATTAGGATAGGAAAAATCTATGGACATGTCTCCATCATTTGGCATGTTGTCATGGTCAAATTTTCGTTCCTTCCACTTATTTGATAAAGTAGCAATTTTTTCTTTTTCTTTTTCATAACCATCTATATTCTTTATTCTATCTAAAGATGTCAGCAGTTTTTTCTCATAATCAACAAGGATCTTTTTGAATTCATTTGTGTCAGTAGATTGGAGTAATTCATAAAAGTTATATTCCTGGGATATGACTCTCGTATCCCACATGTATGATAATTCCTCCTTTGACCGTTCTGAAAAACTTTGTTTTCGCTTGAGGTATTTATTCAATGAGGAATTCAAGTTTTCCATTTCTATTTTTTTGAATTTTTCATCATTGATCTTATTTAATTCTTGAAGGAGAACTGTCTTGTGGTCATCAAGATATACTTGATACTCGCTCTCATCTTTTAGATATAATGCTTCGCCATAGAAATCCTTGCTCTCACTGGTGATGTATTTATAGGAAAGAAAGGAAGACTCTGCACTATTCTCATATTTGATCGTTTCATCAAATTCACGTGTATCCAAGGTCAAAATAATGGCGTCTCCAGGCTTGATATACATCCTTGTTCTTTCGCCATGGACAAAATTTGCATACTCTGATGAATCGCGATCGAATGTAATTTCGAATTGACCATTCTCAGTCAAATTAGCTTGATAACTAGTATCTGAAAAGGTAAAAGATACCTTGTCATTGATCTGGTTTGTTATGGTACCCTTTATAGTTATTGAACTTGGGTCCTTGCCACATGCAATAAATAGAAATGCTAATAAGCTAATAATATATAATATATTGGTTCTCATTTAACAAATTTAAGTTCTTTTGTCTTACGTCTGTAATTAATTATTCACTACATTCAGTTGTAAATAAAATCATATTATTTTCACAAAGTAAATAGGGCGAGAAATATGAAAATACTGACAATTACTAAAAATATAGAAGAATTCATTCTAGGTATCAAAAAACCAAAGGATCATTGGAAGAAATATAGAGTTCCTAAGAATAGTAAATAGTAAATATATCGATTTCCAACCGCATTCATGATCATACTGGTCAATCTCTTTTAGAATATAATATATATCTTGATTAATTCTGTTGAACACCATTTTTATTGAAAATTTTTCAACGCTATTATTTACATTGTTGAATAATAACAAGTAATGTCAAATATCATGATGCCGTTCATTCTTTTGTTTGGAGTTTGTATTTGCTCTGGCCAGGATATATTTTTTATCAATCATCTCATAGAAAATGATCAAGAGGTTTATAGACCGTTTACCAATGAACCTATAACTGGTAAGGTATATCGTTCTTTCAATGATCGCATTATAGAATCCAAATTTGTTGGTAACGTCAAGAGATCATATAAAGAAGGATCATGGACCAGATGGTGGGAAAATGGGAGTAAGAAGATTCATGGAAAATATAATAATGGTATCAAAGAGGGCTTTTGGCATGAATGGGATGAAAAAGGTTTTTTACGGTTTGAGTCCCTTTATTACAAGGGCAATGTTATTCAATTAAAAAACTGCTTAGTTGATACCTGCGATTCTATATGGATTCAAGACAAATTTCGCATCAAATTTTAAATGATTGATTCTTCTTTATTTATCATCATCTAGAAAATAGCATGGTAAAAATAATCACTGATCACTCCATTTTTGAAGCGCCAAGAAAGAATCCAAAGAATTATAAGTAAATATGTTTCCCTACCTACCTATATTATGGAAAATGTTCATCGTAAGAGAGATTAATGGTCAATAACTCTGTTCAGCCTATGATCTCAACGTATATTTGATGGGGTATCTTTATATCTCACTAAGTGCTCTTTCATATTGTATCATGTCAATATTCGTAAAATTGGCAGGAAATGAATTGATGACCATTCAGATCGTATTTGTTCGGGGTTTGATAACCCTGATTATCACATTTTTTATTTTAAGATATAAGAGAGTTACTACTTTCGGCTATAATCGAGCTGTGTTGATGATAAGAGGATTGGTCGGCACCGTAGCTCTTTTTCTCGTCTATGAATCACTCCAACGATTGTCACTACCAGAGGCAACCGTTATACAGTATCTATATCCAATATGTAC
This sequence comes from uncultured Fidelibacterota bacterium, assembly GCA_937893835.1. Taxonomy (GTDB): domain Bacteria; phylum Fidelibacterota; class Marinisomatia; order Marinisomatales; family UBA1611; genus NZWG01. Next base: position 3,335 of record CALCSS010000150.1, on the reverse strand, counting down.
AGCACTATTTGCCTCACTAATAATATCAGAGCATATTGGGAAGATATTATATCTTGCTATAGTGGTTGGTCTGGCTGGCGTGTATGTTATATTGGACTTTCCATTTCTTGGTTCTGTAATAATTCCCAGGTTGGATGCAATGATCGCATTATCTGGTGCATTTCTTACAGGTCTGTCCTATGTTATGGTCAAGAAAGCCTCTCAATTGAGAGAATCCCCCTATGTGATCATGTTCTATTTCCCATTGGTCACTGTTCCAATAAGTTTATTATTTCTTCCAGGGAATTGGATAGTCCCAAGCACATCTGCCTGGTTCTATTTGATTCTGGTTGGCATCAGTTCCCAATTAGGGCAATTGTTTCTGACGTATGGATATGAGATCCTCCCTGCAAGTAGGGCGGCCATGACCAGCTATCTACAGGTGCCTTTCTCAGTTATCGCTGGGATAATTATCTTTAACGATGTCATTACGATCAATTTCATGATAGGAACGATTATGATCTTATCTACAATAATATTGATCATCAAGAATGATGATGTTACGGTCCATGGAAATCCCTAAGGTATTGGAAGAATATTTACATTTTGTTACAATATTATAATCAATTATATTTGCTGGCCTTCTCGTCGAGGAATTCGAGAATCTGCCCTCGTAGTTCAATGGATAGAACAAGTGCCTCCTAAGCATTAGATGCAGGTTCGATTCCTGCCGAGGGCACAATCAATATAAAAGAAAACGAGACTATGTTAAGACCAAAGAAAAAAATAACTAGAAAAGAAATCCAAAGAGATCCATTTCTTGAAACTGTAGATCAAGCTCAGGCCCATCTTGAGGAAAATAGATCAAAATACTTACAACTAGGGATAGTCCTGTTGATCCTGTTGCTAGGTTATAATATCACTACAAATAGAAAATCTCAGAGAGATATTGATGCCAGTGCATCCCTTGGCGATGCACTCCTGACACTTGACAATGATGATCTCACCACAGCACAATTTCAATTTGAAACTGTTCTCAATGAATTTGATAACACACCAAGCGCATCTGTAGCAGGATATTACCTCGGAAAGATAAATTATAATGCAGGCAATATGGAAGAAGCGGGGAGGTACCTAAATTCATACATTAAGGTTAGTCCCAAGGGATTTTTAGCACCATCTGCAACTATAATGCTTGCGGATATATCAGCCAATGATGATCAACTGAAAGAGGCCATTCAAATACTCAATAAGGGAATTAGAAATGTTAACTCAAAAAAAGACCTTAGGCTATTGAGATTACGCAAGGCTGAACTTGAATTGAGACAAGGTAATAAAGACATTGCCAAGTCAATAGTTGAAGAATTACTATTAGAAGATGGAATTACTAATTGGAACAAACAAAGAGCTCAGGAGATCGTGGGTAGAATTGTAAGTTAAATCCTTGTAAAAAAGTAACATAAATCGTACTATCGCGGGCTGAAAAGCGGGTTAAAAACCCGCTTTTCTTTTGTATAGACAATGAATGATGCACTAAAAAATATTGTTGAGCCACTTTTAGCTCCGGATCAGGTCCTGTTGGATGCAACCGAGGATGTACGTGGAAATTTCATTAGAATCACCATTGATTCAAATAGATCTCTTACCCTTGGTGATACGACGAATCTTACACGTTCTCTTAGAGAAGCTGGAGAAATAGACTCAAGATTCCCAGAAGGATTCAGACTTGAGGTATCGACTCCAGGACTAGATTCTCCACTTGAACATCCATTTCAGTATAAGAAAAACGTGGATAGAGAATTGGATATTGTCTATGTGGAAAATGAATTGGATATCAAGGTCACTGGTAAGATAATCAGTGCAAATGACAATTCATTTGATCTGAGCACAATAGATAGAACGATTTCACTATCATATGGCCAGATCAAGACTGCAAAGGTCAAAGTATCTTTCAAATAAAAATTAGGAGGACGTTTTGGTAAATAGAGAATTGATAGAAGTTTTTTCAGAGATTGCAAGAGAGAAGAACGTTGAGCGATCAGAATTGGCCACAATCCTAGAAGAACTATTTTTATATGTTATAGAAAAAGAATATGGTGATTCATCCAATTGTAGTTGTATTGTCAATCTTGATAAGGGTGAAATAGAGATATACGCTGAAAAGACAATTGTTAAGGAAATAGATGACTATAAGGTAGAAATTACTTTAGAAGAGGCTATTGAAAAGGAACCGGATGCTGCAGACCTTGAAGTCGGTGATGTTTTTGTAGAGGTTATAGATCCCAGAGTGTTTGGACGTAGGTTGGTTGTTACTGCGAAACAATTTTTTGCACAAAGATTGAGGGACGTAGAGCGGAATTATATTTACGAAGATTACGTAAATAGAATTGGCGAAATTGTGATTGGTGTTGTCCATCAAGTACAAAGAGATGGAATATTCATAAATATTGAACAGGCTGAATTAAGAATGCCAAAGACCGAGCAGATTCAAATGGAACGATACAGACGTGGTGAAACTGTTCGTGCAATAATCAAGTCTGTTGAGGTTACTGCAAAAGGTCCCGATATAATTGTGTCAAGGAGTGATAATCATTTTCTGTACAAATTATTTGAACTTGAGGTTCCGGAGATAGAGGATGGCATAATCGAGATTACCTCTATTGCACGTTATCCAGGTGAAAGAGCAAAGATCATTGTGAAATCAAATGATCGTAGAATAGACCCAGTTGGTGCGTGTGTTGGTATGCGGGGTAGTAGGATACAGGCTATTGTCAGGGAATTGAACAATGAGAAGATTGATATAGTTAACTTTAGTGAAACCAATGAAATTCTAATCAGTAGAGCTCTCTCACCAGCAAAGCCTTTGCAACTGTATATTGATGATGATAAAAGATATTGCGTAGCTCTTTTTGATGATGACAGTCTTGATGCTGCTATTGGAAGAAATGGCATGAATGTGAATCTTGCATCTAAGATCACAGAGTATAAGATTGATGCATATGGTGTCAAACAATATGAACGAATCCAAGAAGATCAAAAAACTGCTTTATTGGATATTGATGGTGTTGACTCTAAAATATCAGAATCACTCGATAGATCAGGAATATCACTTGTATCAGATCTACTAGACGCAGATATGGATGAACTTTTATCCATCAAAGGCGTCGATGAGGAATCATTGGATATTGTCTATGAGTCGGTGCAGAAATTTATAGAGAGAGAGATTGAACCTGAAAAAGACTCTGAAGAGTTAGACCTAGCTTCCCTTGGTATCGATTTAGATTTAGAACACATTCCGGAAAAAGTCGTTGAAAAAAACTCTGTGGATGAAGAACCTGAAGAGAACCCTGTGGATG
>CALCSS010000149.1 GCA_937893835.1 uncultured Fidelibacterota bacterium | reverse complement strand
ATCTGTCTCTGGAACGATCACATGTGCAAGTCCATTTATTGAGATAATCGATGGATCTGGATCCTGGACGATCGTTTCTTCTGGTGAAACATCCTTCAATGGAGACGACCACTTTGAGGTCAGCTCATTGGAAGAGACCATTCCTGGTGCCATCGCACACCTGATAGTCAATGTAGAGACAGAGGATGGATATATGTCAAATTCCATTGTGGAACTTCAAATTGGAGAGCCAACGGTCAATGACCCAGTTGGTCCAGACTCATATGGCTACTATATATACGACAATGAGGATATAGACTATTTACTCTCTCCTACTTATGATTGGGTTGAGATCGATGATAGGGAAGGAGGTCCAGGAGATCATTTGAGTTCATTATCAGACAATGGTAATAATCAAGATGATGTGGAAACAATAAATATACCATTCACCTTCAATTTCTATGGACAGGAATATACCGAGATAAGTATCTCCTCCAATGGCTGGATCGCAATGGGTGAGACCAATTTGGAATCATTCAGAAACTACCAATTGCCTGGAGTCGGTGGTCCTGCAAAAATGATCGCAGTATTCTGGGATGACCTCAAGCTTTCGAATGGAGGAAGGGTCTATACCTGGCACGATGAGGTGGAGAAGAAATTCTACATTGAATGGTCTGGAGTTAGAACCTATCAAAATAATTCAATTGAGACATTCCAGGCTGTACTCTACGATCCAAGTTATTATGTCACCCCTACCGGAGATGGCGAGATCCTTCTACAGTATGAGACTTTTAATAACACATCCTATGGTTCTTATAGTTGGGACCAGATCCATGGGAACTATTGTTCTGTTGGTATAGAGGATCATACCATGACCAGAGGCTTGCAGTATACGTTCGATGATACCTATCACCCAGCTGCAATGGAGTTAGGCGATGAAAAGGCCCTGCTGATCACCACCAGAGGTTCTGAGATGAGGCTAGAGGGCGATCTGAATTATGATGAGAAGGTTGATATATATGACCTCATGCTCTTAGTTGATTTTAATTTGGGCTTTGAGGGTGAGGTGAATCCATATTTTGGTGATATCAATGGTGATGGCATGATCAATGTGATGGATCTAATAGCACTGATCCAGATGATCATGGGCTATGGGGGATAGGACCCGCAGCCATCTGAAATGTAATGCTATCAACCCCCCTCATTGTACTGGGCGCTCTTGCTCTATTACTTTGCATCGCAGGGATCCTTGAATTCCAACATCATCAGTCTTCACTAGACGCCATACCCCTAAGGATACACGTTAATGGCACCAGAGGTAAGTCTAGCGTGACACGGTTGATCGCCGCTGGACTTCGTGAGGGCGGTCTAAGGACCTTTGCTAAAACAACTGGTACCGCCCCAAGGGTCATAGATTCCGAAGGCAAGGACAGGATCATTCATCGACTTCGCCTACCTTCTATTGGTGAGCAGGTGCGATTATTGAATTATTTTGCATCAGAAGATCCAGATGTTGTCGTAATGGAGTGCATGGCAGTACAGCCACAATACCAGTGGATCGCCGAGCATCAGATGGTAAGATCACAGATAGGTGTGATAACAAATGTTAGACCAGATCATCTAGAGGAGATGGGACCTACGGAAGACGATGTCGCCAAGTCACTATGTAACACGATTCCCATTGGTGGTGTACTTATAACCGGTGAAGACCAAAAAATAGATCTTATGAAAGATATTACCGTGGCAAATCAGTCAAAATTCATTCGATCTGAAGAATCATCGATCACTCAAGAGGAATTAGATGAATTTACCTATATGGAACATCCTTCTAATGTAGCGGTTGCATTGGATGCCTGCAAACAGGCAGGAGTTGAACGAGACGTTGCTCTTACGGGCATGCACAAGGTCCAACCGGATCTAGGTGCGTTAATAGCATGGAATTTGGACATAGGTGAAAAAAGGATACAGTTTGTCAATGGTATGGCGGCGAATGATCCTGTATCAACTCTACAAATATGGAAATTTGTCATAGATAGATATCCAGCTGAGGGTGGAACATGTGTATTTTTCAATTCGAGGGGTGATCGACCATCTAGAACTCGCCAAATGATAGAACTCACACTTGAAGAGATCAAGCCTGATCATTTCATAGTTAGAGGTGACAAGGTTGTGCCCGCTATAGAAAGGAAGACACATCGCTCTCCCAAGACAGATATCAATGTGATTGGACTTGATGATCCTCTTGACCAATTGATATCCCTGATAGAGGAATTGCCACATGACACCCTGATCTATGCAATTGGCAATCAAGTGGGTGCGGGTCAGCAGATTTTGGAATTAATATCAACATATAAGCATAATGGTTGAGATAAGCATAGGTTTAGGTATCTTTCTTAGTCTCATTCTATCTGAGAGTCTTGGTGTCACAGCAGGTGGTATAATCGTACCTGGTTATATTGCACTCTATCTGCATCAGCCCTTACAGGTATTGGTGACATTCCTTGTTGCCATAATCGTCTGGGCGATCATACAAGGAATGGGAAAGGTCATGTTCCTCTATGGCAAGAGAAGGATCGTCTTGGCACTCATACTGGGTTTCTTTTTTGGATATATATCAAGAAACTTCATTTACGTTTCACAGGACATTGGTTCTGTTGCAGTGATCGGTAATATTATCCCCGGTCTCATTGCAAATTGGATGGACAGGCAGGGAATTGTTAGGACCCTATCGGTGATCATCTTGACCGCAGTGATGGTGAAACTGTGCGTGATCTTACTATTTGGTGGAGCTCTCTTTGAATAATTACAAGAAACAACCATTCATACCTGCAATTCAAAGGACAACTACACTTGTTGCGCTGTCACTGTTGGCAATGGGCTGTTTTATTATCGCTATCAATGTGAAGACCATCAATGTGTCTCCATCATATGGCCATAAGATAAAAGCAGCAAATTTGATGAAGGAGGCAATGGATGTTCTGAAAGATCATAGAATGGAGAAGAGCATATTCATTGACATTGAGAATGACCCAAATGAGACAGGACTAGTTGGTAGTCCTTTTAGTCTTATTACGACCGATGAGGGTGACCTTGATTCAAAGTTGACAACCCTTGATCCTAATTTTTCTGCGGTTATTGTAGAGTTGATGTATCAATTGAGTATAACGGCTGGGGACACTGTTGCCGTATTGATGACCGGTTCAATGCCAGGGGCAAACATCGCTGTTTTGACCGCGTGCAAGGCTCTTGATATTATTCCTGTTACCATTACAAGTCTTGGAGCATCCCAATGGGGTGCAAATCAAGTGGACTTCACATGGCTTGACATGGAGTCCATCCTATTTGAGAATAGACTCATACCATCCAGAAGCATAGCCGCTTCCATAGGCGGCAGGAATGATATGGGACGCTTATTATCTCTATCTGGCAGGAAGATCATCACTGATAATATCACTTCATATGGTATCCCACTCATCCGTAAAGAGAGACTAGTTGAAAATATTCAAAATAGAATGGAGGTGTTTGCCTCAGTAAGGCCGATCGGATCATTTGATGCAGTTGTAAATGTAGGTGGTGGTGTC
>CALCSS010000148.1 GCA_937893835.1 uncultured Fidelibacterota bacterium | reverse complement strand
GACATGGAATGAAAGTCCAATATCATATTGCATCTCTCGATCCAATTCATGCGGAACAAAGTATTTGGCATTTTCTGGAATATTCATGAGTTCACTGTTTCCACAGGTAAATGGAAGTTCCTTTTGTGGGAAATCAGCTAATAAAATACCCATGAAAACATATGAAATGATAAATCTGGGAATAAATATTACGATTCTTGGTATCACCAGATATTTATTCACAATATACATCATCATTTCCAGAGACCATCAAAAACCATCGTATAGGTACCTACTTGAAGATAAATAAACCCAAATAAAAATAGAAAGATCAGAGATCTAGTATGATGCATGATAGGGTGTTCTTTAATTCTCAGCCGCCTCTACGGTATTCTCAACAAGCATGGCTATGGTCATTGGGCCAACCCCTCCAGGCACAGGTGTGATCGCAGATGCTTTTCTACTAACCCCTTCCCATTCAACATCACCCACAAGTCTATATCCTTTCTCAGAATCATCCTCGACTCTGTTTATACCTACATCGATCACTATGACATCTTTCTTGATCATCTCGTTTGTTAAAAAACCAGGTACTCCCAAAGCCACAATGATGACATCAGCCTTCCTTGTATGAGTTTCAATCTGTGGCGTACCAGAATGGCATAGGGTCGTAGTCCCATTCGCTCCTTCTGTCTTTATACTTGTTAAGATCGAGATTGGTCTACCGACAATATTACTCCTACCTATCACAACCACATGTTTTCCCTCTAGTATGATCTGATAATGTTCCAATATGCGCATGATCCCTTTTGGCGTGCAGGGAATAAATCGTGGTCTACCGATTGAGAGAAGTCCGGCATTCTCAGGATGAAATCCATCAACATCCTTTTGAGGAAGAATTGCATTGATGATCTTATCTGATCCTATGTGTTTAGGCAGTGGAAGTTGTACCAATATTCCATGAAAATTAGAATCCTGGTTCAATTTACTGATCAGATCAAGTAGTATCTTCTCTGTTATATTTGATGGAAGTTTGTATGTTTTCGTATGGAGTTTTAATTTATTGAAGGTCCTGGTCTTTGATCTGACATAGACCTGTGATGCTGGATCCTCGCCAACAAGCACAACTGCGAGGCCTGGTATAATATCATTGTCTAATAGCGCACCTATTCGATCACTTAGGTCATCATATACAGAGGCACTTACCTCCTTACCTGATAGGATCAATGACTCTGACATGGATACTTATCTACTGAACTAAATAGATTCGTCTATGAGTTCAATGAGAGAAGATATCTTTTGCTCAGCTTCAGAACTATCTGATTCTCCTGACTGCCTAGCGGTGAAGAGTTCATCTGTAATGTTCATACCGGCGAGAATTGCAATTCTAGTGGATGACTGTGTAGTTGAAAATCCAGATTGTACCTCTCTCATCTTTTCATCTAGATATTCTGCGATCTTCTTGATGTATGTTTCATCCGCAGGTGCCTTTACAGAGTACTCTTGTCCAAATATGGATATCTGAACCTGATTACTTTCTTCTGACATATTAATTCTGCTCCATTTGATCAATCAGATTGATCAGATTTTTTACCTTTTCCTCGATCTGAGAAAGTTTTTGTGATTCATGTACAGCCTTTTCAGATTGTGCACCTTTCTCACGCTCTCTTTCAAGCGAAGAAACTAGTTCTCTTATCTTTAATTCAAGTTCATTCAGTAATGATATATCTTTCATGATCTTAATTTAGCATTAAAGTCGTTTTCAGCAACACGTATAATTTCATTAATAATGGGATTTACATCTTTATCTTCAAGTGTTTTTGCAGGATCTTGGAATATTATGGAAAATGTGACACTTTTCATGGCCTCACCAAGGGTCTCATCATCTAAGAAAATATTGACCGGATTAGCTTCAGTGATGAGCTTTTTACCGATCTTATGGAAGATCTCTACAATGGAACCAACTTCCTGATCTTGTGGCATTACAAGATTTAGGTCCCTAGTTATCTTGGGATATGGATTGACGGTACTAAATGTCTTTTTCCTTCCAAACATTTGCTTGATTGGTTCCAGGTCCAATTCAAATCCATATGCATTTTCTAGGTCTAGTCCCAGTGATTGAATCCAATCGTTGGAAATTCTGCCTATATGGCCAATATTTTGGCGATTAATGATCATGGAACGCGATATGTCAAATCCTAAATGATCTTTTTCCCTGCCTACGTCCATTCTCATAGAAAACTTATTGACGAATAATTTGTTGAGATACCCCTTGATTGAGTAAAGGTCCTCTAATATGGGGTCAGAATGAACATTGTCACCAAGTAATTCACCGGTGATCATTCCAGCTAAATATTTTTTTTCATCCACTCCATTTGGAGCAGAGACAGATTTAAAGTGTACGTGCCCGAGTTCAAAGATTCGAATATCAATATTTGAATGTTTGATATTCAGATCTGCAGCCTTCATCAATCCAGGGATCAATGACGTTCTAAGGTAACCCATATCTTGATTGAGTGGATTCATCATTGTGACGGGTTCATTTCCGGAGAGGTGTGCCTCAATTTCACTTTGTAGTGAATTAGAATAAATTTGATGAAAACCACAACCAACAAGAGTCTGTCTAATATCCGACAGATATCTTTCTGGATCTGGATCTTCAAATCTATATGCGCCATACAAAGAATGATCTGATGGAATATTATCAAATCCATTAATTCGTGCTACTTCTTCTATGAGGTCTATCTCCCTGGTAATATCGGGTCTATAGGTAGGAATGGTGCAGGACCAAGTATCATCCTTAAAAGAACACTCAATTCCTAGATTATTCAAGATCTTATTAACGGAATCAGTTCCAATTGACACGCCAAGAACAAGGTCGAGTTCTGAACGTCTCATGATCACTTCCTTATTTAAAATTCTTTTTGGATAAATATCCAGTGCTTCAGAAGATAATGTTCCACCAGTTATTTCCTCTAATAGTGATATAACACGCCAAAATGCAGTACCGCACCCATTGGGGTCAGCACCTCTTTCATATCTTTTTGATGCGTCTGTGGACATCGATAGGTTCTTTGCACCTTTTCTAATGGTGACCGGATCAAAATATGCACTCTCAACCAATAGATTCTTCGTTGAATCAGATACGGCTGTGCTTGATCCTCCCATGATCCCGGCCAGTGCAATGGGATCATTGCCATCAGTAATGAGGAGATGTTGTTCATCCAGATCATGTTTCTGTTCATCCAGCGTCGTTAAGGATTCTCCCTTTTTTGCTCTACGAACTAGGATCTCTTTTTTCTTTAATTTATCAAAGTCAAAAATATGTGTAGGATGTCCGATCTCCATTAAAACAAAATTGGAGATATCTACAATATTATTTATACTGCGTTGTCCTATGGACCTTAATCTATCAACCAACCAATCTGGACTTGGTCCGACCTTAACATTCTGCACCAAACCACCAATATAGCGCGGACAGTCATCTTGGTCTTCCATTGAAATGTTCAAGGATAAATTATTTTTATTATCTATAGGTTCAACCTTGATCGGTGAAAATTCCCTATTGGTAACACAGGATATATCTCTTGCGACCCCCTGATGTGAGAATGCATCTGGCCTGTTTGGGGTTATGTCCAATTCCAGTGAGACGAACTTGCTTCCATAGGCCTTCATAAAATCAGTGCCAAGTTCAAGACCCTCCGGCAGGACCATGATGCCCTCATGCTCATCAGAGATATGTAACTCACGTTCAGAACATATCATCCCAGAGGATTCAACACCTCTGATCTTTGCCTTTTTAATCTTTAGATTACCAGGTAATACCGCTCCTACTGCTGCAAATGGTATGATCTGTCCAGTGTCAACATTCGGAGCACCACAAACGACCTGATGTATATCGCTCCCATCATTAACAGTGCATAGCTTGAGCTTATCTGCATCGGGATGTTTTTCTGCGCTTTCCACCTTCCCTATGACAACTCCAGGTATTTCAAGGGGCATATCTAATGCCTCTGCCTCCAGGCCAGTGTTTGACAATAGGTCTGCTAATTCTATTGGAGTCTCATCAACTCTAACGAATTCTTTGAGCCAGTCTATGGATACTCTCAAATGAATTGCTCCAGAACGCGGACATCACCACTATAAAAATGTCTAATATCATCGATCTTGTATTTAAGCATGGCTATTCTTTCGATTCCCATTCCGAATGCATATCCGTGCCATTTATTTGAATCATAGCCAACATTCTCCAATACAGCAGGGTCCACCATTCCACAGCCAAGAATTTCCATCCATTGCTTCCTCTCCTCATCCCAAATATCCACTTCAGCACTTGGCTCAGTAAATGGAAAATAGGAGGGTCTGAATCTCATTTTCATTTTTGGACCAAACATTTGGTTGACGAAATATTCTAAACACCCTTTTAATTCTGCAAA
>CALCSS010000147.1 GCA_937893835.1 uncultured Fidelibacterota bacterium | reverse complement strand
TTTGATGTCATCATAGGACCTTCCATACAGAATTGTTGTTTTGAAGTTGGTGATGATATTATTAATAACTTCAAAATTGAATTTGTGACCCCAATAGATAATGCTGGTAAATATAAGGTAGATTTGCAAATGCATGCTTTCAATGATCTGCAGGATATTGGTTTTGAAAAGATCAATATTAGTATATCAACTGATTGCACATATTGTGAGGTTGAAAAATATCATTCATATAGGCGAGATGGTGAGATTTCAGGTAGAATGATTGGATTAATTGGGTCAGGTAAATTAGACTAGTTATAGGTATTCATCCCTAACAATGCAAAACTTATTATCATGACAATTATTGATGGTATCATTCTAGGTGTCATACAAGGGTTCACCGAATTCCTCCCAATTAGTAGCTCTGGCCATCTTGTCCTTGCACAAGGCCTACTAGGAGTAAAACAGCCTGGTAATGAGTTTGAGGTCTTACTACATATTGGTACTCTATGTAGCATCTTGGTTGTCTTTTACAATGATATAAAAGATATCATATTGACCGTATCATCAAAAGAAACACAAAAATACATATTATTGATATTAATTGGCACATTGCCTGCAGTCGTGATAGGCCTTGGAATGAAGGACCATTTAGAGCAATTATTTGATGATCTAATTGTAGTGGGGTTTGCACTAATCTTTACGGGATTAATATTAATGAGTTCTCGTTACTTCAAACGCAATAATAAGGATCATTCAATCTTAACATCATTTTTTATTGGTATTGCTCAGGCAATCGCAATTATCCCTGGAATTTCTAGAAGCGGGATGACCATAAGCTGTGCCCTATTATTAGGCCTAGATTCAAAGCAGGCGGCTAAGTTCTCTTTCCTCCTGGCAATACCTGTCATCAGTGGAGCTGGTCTCTTAATGGCAGCAGATATAGATAGTGGATCTAATATGGATCTTTCAACTTCTCTGGCCGGTTTGATAACCTCTTTTGGCATTGGTATTATTTCATTAAGGTGGTTACTTGGCTGGCTTGAGGATGGAAAATTCCATTATTTTGGTGTATACTGTTTTTCCATTGGTATTTTCACTGTTGTGGCTTAGATGGATTTGATCAGTATTATTTTCATAGTCTATTTGTCCTTTCTTTTATTGGTTGGGCTATTGACCTATGGATTTTCAAAAACACAGGAAGATTATTTGTTGGCAGGCAGGAAACTGGGTCCTTGGGTTACTGCATTCTCAGAACGAGCATCTGGCGAATCTGCTTGGCTTCTCTTGGCCTTGCCCGGAGCTGCCATCACTATAGGGTTAGGTGAACTATGGTCTGTGATCGGTATCATAATTGGAATTATTTCCTCTTGGTATTTAATAGCAGAAAAACTACGTATTGAAACTGAAAAATTTAATGCTTTGACCATTCCTGAGTTTCTTCATAGAAGATATAATGACAGATCAAATACCATTAGATTATTTTCGTCACTAATCATTGCATTTTTCTTTCTTTTCTATGTTTCTGCTCAATTCCATGCCTCTGGAAAGGTACTTAATTCATTATTTGATCTGACCCCTACCATTGGTATTTCCATTGGTGCAATCATTATCATCATATATACCTTGATGGGCGGATTTTTTGCCGTTGCCTGGACTGATTTGATCCAAGGCATTCTTATGATTGGAACACTGGTCATACTTCCTCTCGCAGGATTCATTGAATTGCGTAATTCAGACATATCGATCATGGATGGATTTGAGTCCGCCAACTTGATTTTCGGTAATCATAATCATGATATATTTGGTGGGAATCAAGGAATCGAGGCCTTCCTCTTGGCGTTAGGTGGATTAAGTTGGGGGTTTGGTTATCTGGGCCAACCCCACCTTGTTATTAGATATATGGCCATTCGAAGCTCAAAAGAAGTAGCAATTGCTAGAAAAATTGCTATTTGTTGGGCAATCCCTGGAATAACTGGTGCTTTTTTTGTTGGTGTTATTGCTCTTATGTATTTTGGGCCAGAATATTTTCAAACCATAGACCCAGAACAGGCAATGCCGATTTTGGCCAGTACATTATTACACCCCATACTTGCGGGTTTATTTATTTCTGGCGCAGTTGCTGCTATGATGTCAACGGCTGATTCTCAATTATTGGTGTCGACCTCTGCCATAACTGAGGATTTCATTCATCAGTTCCTCAACAAGGACATCTCTGATAGATCGCTGGTCAAAATTAGTCGTTTTATGATCGTTATACTTGGGGCCATTGCCTATGGCATCGCTTTGTATTCAGAAATTGCCGGAAGGAATATATTTAGTGTCGTCAGTTATGCGTGGAGCGGGCTAGGTTCCGCATTTGGACCAGTATTGGTAATGACTCTTTGGTGGAAAAAAACAACACGGAATGGTGTTATCGCAGGTCTGCTCACTGGATTCTTTACTACAATAATTTGGGCCAATATTCCTCAATTAAAAAGTCTGATGACCGAAAGATTATCTAGCTTCATTCTAGCTTTCTTAGCGGTTTTACTTATTAGCTTATATGATAAAAATGAAAATTAAAACTGCAATCAATGAATTAAAAAATGACGTCTTACATCCTGTTTATTTTTTAAAAGGTAATGATCATTATTTGCAACAACTTTTTATTCAGAAGTTGTCAGAGAAATATTTTGAATCATCGCCAATAGAAAAGATTTTAATGCTTCCAGATGACATGAGCGGGAAAGAGATAGTGGATAGGATTACAACCACGGATCTTTTTTCAACAAAAAAACTGTTTATAATTCGAGGTCCTCAAAAAATCAAGGGCAAAGCCTCATTGGATCTATTAAGTCTTTGCAAACACCCCATCGCAGATCACATCATAGTTTTAGTAAGTGATGATTGGTCAATAAGATCATCCTTCATAAGTAAGATTGAAGGTATGATGACCCCAATTGATGTACAGACACCATTCTCTAATGATTTAAAGAAATGGGTCAAATATTTGATCAAGCAAAGAGGAAAGAGAGCTAACTCTTACTTAGAAGAATTACTTGTTGATATGGCTGGAGATTCATTAGGGCATCTAGATAATGAGATAGAGAAAATTTGTCTACTAATTGGTGATCGTAATAATATTGATGTTGATGATGTTGAACGTTTCTCAGGATGGCAACGTGATAGACAGCGCTGGGAATTTTTATTGGCTTTGGGTGGCAAAGAATATTCTAATGCAATGTCACTAGGAAAAAATATAATAGCCAAAAGTGAGTCTATGTTATCACTCCTCATTCCTTTGTCCGCATTATTCCAAGAAATGCTATTCCATAAAATGGGAAATGGAACTTTCAATGAGTTCAGAGGTTATATACCAATACCACCATCGGTCAAGAAGCGGATAGCAACATTTTCTAGATCATTCGAAATTGGAGAGATCAAAAACGCCCTTAAGATCCTTGGTGAGATTGATAAAAGGCAAAAATCAGCACATTCGAAAGATGAAACAGAGCTCATACAGTTCATTGGCAGTGTCATTGGATAAAAAATCCACATTCCTCTATACGGATGAACAACTCATAGGTCGTTTTCAGGCTGGAGATGAGAGAGCCTATGTTGAATTGGTCAATCGTTACAAAGACAGGCTCCTTAATTTTGTTTTTCAATTCCTTGGTGATATGGAGCAAGCGGAAGATGTTGTGCAAGACACAATGCTCAGGCTCTATGAAAAAAAACATTATTATAAAGAAATAGCAAAATTTTCCACTTGGATATATACGATTGCCAGAAATCTCGCAAATACTGAATTGAGAAAGAGAAAAAGACGAAAGACAACTTATTTAAGTCATATGAGCAAAGATGAACGTCAGTATGAAATACCAGCCGTACAAGATAATGTCGATCAAAGTTTACATAATGAGTTTATACAAGACCGCATTAAATCAGCTATCAGTAAATTACCAGAACACTACAAGATGGTTATAATTCTTAGAGATATTCAGGAACTTTCCTATGATGATATTAGTAACATAGTAGGTGTTCCACTTGGAACCATTAAATCTAGGATAAATAGAGCCAGGCTACAGTTGCAAGCAGATTTACAAGACTTAAAATAAATATTAGGAGTTTATATATAGATGAATCGTTATCAATTTGAAGATCTAATATCAGAATACATTGAGAATCAGCTATCTTTATCTAAGCGAAAGGAATTCGAAGCTTACCTAAAGAAAAATCCAGATTCTGAGGAGTTGGTCTACTCAATTAAAGACAATATTAAAAAACTAAATAAAATGCCGCAATTGACGACAAGTTCAACGTTTAATGAACGGCTTATGGAGAGTGTTGGTAAATCTAATTACAATCCCAATGAGGATAAACTAAACAAAATTATTTTTGGTTTCACTCCTGCCTATGCCTCACTAATGATGGGTCTTGTGGTCGCATTTATATTTATTAGTGTGCAATTGATCAATCCAAGTTCAGATCCTCAACAATTTCAAAGTGAATATTTGACTGATGAACAGTCACCAAGAAATGTAAGCAATTCAAACAATATCGATAATAATCAGAATCAAGATCTAGTTGAAGCCATAGATGATTCTATAAAAGCAGATTCCAGCATTCAGATCAAAAGGGATTTCTCTAATAAGATTCAATTTGTAAATGATTAATTAACCATAATTATTCCAAACAGGTTTCAATCTCCGTACAAACTTGCTAATTTTGTTTACGAGGATTTTTATAATATGAAATCAATGGTCAATCTAAAATCATTTACTAGTGCTCTAACAGTATTCTGTATACTTATTCTTGTTCAGTTTCTTATACCCGATTCATTCCCAAAACTGGGTGCACTTTTAAAGTACATCACTGTTATCTCAACAATAATCATCTTAATGATGTATAATAAGATACTAGGAGAAATTCCTATATCTGATTTGAACAATGAAGTAGGTCCAGGTACAATAAATCATACACCAAAAATCAATTTAGAACGAGCTACGCCAAAGAAACTTTACGAAAATTTGATAAAATTGGTGATTGAGACGACAAGATCTATTAATGAAAACTCTAGATCTGCGATATATATTATTGATCCAATAAAAAATAATTATACTATGCAAAATGGGAATTCTAGTGAATTTGTTGACTCCATATCACTTACAAATGAGTTAGTGAATCAACATATATCTAAGAAAAAAAAGTTTCACCAGAAAGATCATCAACAGGAATGGTCGGAACTGTTTTTTGGTCAGAGTTGGCGTGGTAGTGAATGTGCGGTCTTTAGTCCAATTAATATTCATGGGAGCATAGCTGGTTTTATAATGACTCGGTTAGATCATTTTAATAATGCGACTGACAAACAAATCAACCTTTTTGAACAATTAGCTGACTATGTATCTTTTAGTCTTACAAACCTTGAGAGCTTGGAACAACATATAATTGGAGAGGATACTAAAACATTAATACTTGAGATTTTATCAAATCTTGATTTTAAATCTGATGCTCAAAACATATTTAACCAATTTAAATATCTAATTAGGACATTTTTTCTATATGATAGGGTGACAATTTCGATTAGAAAAGAAAGTGAAAACCGAAGAAAGCTTGATAAAGGTGTTACCTCAACAATAAAACTGGTAGATGGACAGAAGGATGAATTTGTTGAAGGATCTGATTTCCCTACCAATGGTTCTCTACATGGCCTTCCTGTGACTACTGGTGATCATTTTCAAACAAATGACTGGAGAGAATCCCATCAAAATATGTTTAGGTTTAAATCCTCTGAGTCTGTTGACTATAGATATAGATCTGTGATGGGAGCTCCAATAATGATAGAGGGAGAGAGCAGAGGGTCTATTATACTAGAAAAGAGTGACGATAGGTCTTTTGCAAACCAAGAGGTCAATGATTTGACATTGATTGGTCAAGTCTTGGGTTCTGCGCTTCATTGGAAATTTGAATATGAAAAAATTCATAAT
>CALCSS010000146.1 GCA_937893835.1 uncultured Fidelibacterota bacterium | reverse complement strand
CAATAAAATTATCCTTGCTCTCTCCAAATAATTCTCCCTGCCTCTCAGTTAATCCGATGACCGTGTAATGAAGACCATTGATCTGTATTCCTTTACCAAGTGGATCTTCAAAGGGAAACAACCGGTCAACTACGTCCATACCAAGAATACATACATTTCTAATGTGATGAATATCCTCATTGATAAAGTTTCTACCATCTGCAATATATGTCTTATAACATCTTATAGTTCCCTCATCTCCACCTATAAGACCAACACTGTTTTTTACAGTTCTATCTTTATATTTAACATCTCTGACTGATGACTGTTCAGAAACACTCACCAAAATTGGTAATTGAGCCCTATTTTTCAATTTTTCATATTGAGTAAAATCAATATTTTTTCTTTGTCTATACTTCCTATCATTAAATGATATACCTGGATATTTTTGGATGACAAACGTATTTGTCGCAAAGACATTTAAACCTGATTCTACCGATGATTCCAGTGTCCGAATAGCGGTCATTACACCAATGACAGAGAAGACACCTATGCTTATGCCCAAAAGAGTCAGTGATGACCGTAGTTTATTCTTCCGAATGGAGTCAATCGCCATCCAAAAACTTTCCCTCAATTTATTTTTTATGTTTCTTGAGTTCATCGCCTATTCATATCTCAATGAGTCAATAGGATCAAGTTTTGCTGCACGGTAGGATGGAATGAAACCAGATATGATACCAACGATCATGCTCATTAACATCGCAACCATTGACAATCCAAGGGGCAAGGTGGATGGAAAGACCTTGTTGATGAAAAAACTAAATACATAGGCCAATAGTATTCCTATCAATCCTGCAAAAAGACATATGGTGACCGCTTCCATCAAAAACTGCCCCATGATCATTCCACTTGTAGCGCCAATGGCCTTCCTGACGCCTATCTCTCTAGTTCGTTCCTTTACAGAGACGAACATAATATTCATGATCCCTATGCCTCCAACAATTAGTGATAAGAGAGTGATGAACACACCTGTTCCTCCGATCGCAAGTTTCAGAGTAGTATACTGTTTTTCAAATGCCTTTGTCTGATTGATCGCAAAATCATTTTTTTCATTTGGCCTCAAACCCCTAATGTGGCGCAACACGGATGTTATCTCGTCAAGGCCTTCTTCCAATTTTTCAGGGGGAACCTTGACACTTATCCTCATCCAACCTCTTCTTGAAAAGATTCGATTGTAGGCACCAAAAGGAAGTACGGCCTGCTTATCAACACTAAATAACCCTAGAAATTTCCCCTGTTTCTCAAGAACTCCAATCACCCTGAATCTCGTATTATCAATCTTTATGTATTTTCCTATAGGATCCTGATCTCCAAAAAAGGCTTCCTTAATACCGTCACCGATCACTGTAACTCGAGAACCAGACCGATCCTCATTCTTCGTAAAAAATCTACCACTAGCAATATTGGTACTAATGGTCTCCATATAATCTTCATTGGTCCCAAATATCTCGGTCCGTGTCTCCTTATCCTTGTACGACAATGATGCCCCTCGTTGCATGACGGGTGCTACCGCCATGGCATATTGTGATCTCTCCCTTATCTTGTCTACATACTCTGGCAACATTCGTGGTCTATTTCTCACTTCCCACCAATCCATATCACTAAACCATTCATATCGGCTTACATATAGGATGTCTTTGCCAAGCCATGACATGCTACTCTCAAATGATCTGTCAAGGCCAGAAATAAGTGTCCCCATCAATGTCACAGATAGAATCCCAATTATGATTCCTAAGGCTGTGAGAATAGACCGTGTCTTGTTGGCAAATATAGAAGACAAAGATATCTTGAAATTTTCTAAAAATAGAAGGATCATGTGGATTCTCTTTTCAGATCCTCCGTGATCTTCCCATCGAGTAAACGAATAACTCTATGGGCATGCTGTGCTATTTGGTCCTCGTGGGTGACAAGAATGATGGTGTTTCCTCTGTTATGTAACTCATCAAGGATATTCATGATCTCCTGACCACTCTTAGAATCAAGATTCCCTGTTGGCTCATCAGCAAGAATAATGGATGGATTATTGACCAACGCTCTTGCTATGGCAACACGCTGTCTCTGGCCACCGGAAAGTTCATTTGGCCTATGATGAGATCTATCCGAGAGCCCAACACTTTCAAGTGCATTCGATGCCATTTCTGTTCTCTTATCTTTCCTAATATTTGCATAGATAAGTGGAATCTCAACATTATGTTGTGCGGTAGCCTTGGGAAGTAAATTAAAAGTTTGAAAGACAAAACCTATCTTTCGATTTCTTATTGATGCCAGTTGTGAATCATCCATTACCTGCACCATCTCACCTTCAAATTCGTAGAGACCTGAAGTTGGTGTATCTAGACACCCAACCATATTCATCAAAGTTGATTTTCCTGAGCCTGATGGTCCCATAATTGCTAGATATTCATTTTCTTGAATATCAAGATCGATGCCATCGAGAGCACGAACTTCCT
>CALCSS010000145.1 GCA_937893835.1 uncultured Fidelibacterota bacterium | reverse complement strand
GATGTCGCCTGTCCTTTCAGATGCCCAGTTACCGAACCACTGCCACTTACCAGCAGATTCCGCTACCAGAATGATCTCGCTCATTCCACCAACCTCAATATATAAAAAGATGAGGGCGCCTATGGTGCCGATGGTCATTAGGACACCATTGACCACATCCGTATAGACCACAGAGAACATTCCCGCCAGGACCGTGTAGGTTATGGCAAACACTGCGGTGATGATTATTCCAGCCTCAAGTGATACCAGACCATCAGAGACCATGGACAGCACCTTGCCCCCTCCCCGAAATTGATACGAAACGATCGTCGTGTAGGCTACGACCGTCGTGATGGTGGCCAAGATCGCGGCGACCTTTCCATATCTGGCCTCGAATATGTCAGGCACGGTGACCTTCCCAAAATTTCTTATTCTCTTTGTGATGAAATAGATGAGCGCAATGCCCAGCCATGCGCCAGCACTGGACCAGAGACCTGCAAGCCCATTCCTATATCCTAGACCCGCACCACTGAATAGAGACCCACTTCCCATCCAAGTCGCCAGTAAGGTCCCAACGAGCACATACCAGGGCAGGGTCCTGCCTGCGACCATGAAATCCTCGCTGTCCTTGACCGACCTGATCTTATAGATACCTACAGCGACCAAGGCACAGAGATAGATGAGGATTCCTGTTAGGTAGGTCATACTCCTCTATAATTTATATTTGTCATTGGGGTTTATCTCTTCTATCCTACCCTTGAATATTTGGTCATAGATGGTGGCGGTCAGCCAATCCTTCTCATGCTCAAGTGTATCAAAGTTCACCTTTTTGTACCATACCTTGCTCTCTGGATTCCATCTGTATTTATTCCCTTTTACAACATCCTTTTTCACTGGGTCATATTTGAAATGATCTGCGAATATCACATATTCAGGTCTCTTTGAACTCTCGATCAATTCGATCAGTGCCCTTTTACCATCATCAGGGTCATGGGTCACGAGATGGATCAGTGCGTCCACATCATTCATGGCACGGTGTGCGTCAAAATAGAATCCATGCCAGTAGCACAGAAGCTCCTGCTTGGAGCTTGTGAATCCTCGACCTAGCCAGTCTATGTCACTGATAGAACATGCCCAGATCTTGTTTGGCGACACAGATGAGTATCGGTCTACAAATGCGCGATCGAAACCTGCATTATGGGCAACGATGAGATCTGCCTCTTCCAGCAAACCATCTACCATATCCCAGTCTACGGACTCTCCCTCGACCATTTTATTGTCGATTCCTGTCAAAAGCGTTATCTCTGTGCTAATGTCCTCTTCAGGATCATTGAATGACTCATATGATCCCTCAATGGACAATATCTTTCCAGATGTTGCCTCAAATCTGACCATCTTGATCGCTATCTCTATGATCTGATCGTTCGCACGGTCAATTCCAGTGGTCTCTGTATCGAGAAAGGCAATGTTGATGCAGTCCTGGTCTGTGATCAGCAATTCAGATGATGGAGGGTCATGCTTCTTTAGGGTGATCTTATTTGAGTCTCCCTTTACAGAGTTGATGAATGTCATTTCAAATCCTTCCTATGCTTGAGCATCTCAATGATCTCATCACGCATATAGGGCGTCACAAGCGCGCTTACACCGTCATCCTTTAAATGGGCGATCAATTGATTATGTATCTTCAGGCCATAGTACTCTTCGAGGATGTATCTGTATAATGATAGCTGTAGGGAATAATGATAGAAGTTACAGTCCATCACATGCCTTGTCGATGCATGAGTCCCCATCTTTTGTCTATATGAGTTGGTCTCTATCTTCTTTGACGTTTTCCAGTCAATGATATCATATTTCCCAGTTGAGTTGTCCTTGGCAAGGATATCTACTGTTCCGGCTATGGAAAGTTCTGTAGTATAGACAATGACCTCCGAGTATACATCCACATCAGACCTTATACTATATTGTTCTATCCAATCTCTTCCATTTAGTGCCTTTAGATCTTGAGGCTCTTTTTTCTCTTTGATCCAATCTTCGATCTCATGATGGACTTTCGTACCATATTCTGCAGTGGCGGCCCACTCTGCCATCAAGGATTCAATCGTATGGTTTGAATATTTAGGATGGTTATTAACAAGTTTGGTAGCGATCTTTAGAGCATCAAATCCTTCAAAGAAATGTTCAACGTAAGTGGTGACACTTGTAAATGTGGCCTCAGGTCTATCAAGTAGCCTGTATTCATGCAGTTCCTCATTTAATCTGATGTTATTGTCTAAGATATCATTCATTATTCTGCACTGAATATTAATATTCATATTAGAGCCATTGATGATATTATTTTCATACTTTTAGTTAGATAAATAAGGTTGTAGTCAAGCCCTGAAAACTATCTAACTTCCATCATCTAGATATAATCTCTATGAAAAAATTAATTCTAATTATCTTATTTTTTAGCCTCATTTGGAACTGCAACGGGAAGACCATGGACAATAACAAAAACCGATTAGCCAACTCACAAAGCCCCTATCTCCTGCAACACGCCTCAAATCCAGTGGACTGGTATCCATGGGGTGACGATGCTTTTAAAAAGGCAAAGAATGAGAACAAGCCCATCTTCCTCTCCATTGGCTACTCAACCTGCCACTGGTGTCACGTGATGGAGCACGAGTCCTTTGAGGATTCGACCGTGGCTGAATTGATGAATCAAAACTTTGTGAACATCAAGGTAGACCGGGAGGAGATGCCTGAGGTTGACCACATGTACATGTCTGTCTGCCAGGCCATGACCGGTAGGGGTGGGTGGCCACTCACGATCGTGATGACACCTGACAAGGAGCCCT
>CALCSS010000144.1 GCA_937893835.1 uncultured Fidelibacterota bacterium | reverse complement strand
TGCAACTGGGTCTGTTGAGGGTTTAGAGACAGGGACGGTATATACAATAGGTGAGTTGGGGACAAAGGCGCAGGTGTTGGATGGTAGCGACTGGTCTGGAAATGGTCCAAAGGATAATCTGGTGATCAGCACAGATCTTGGATTGAACTTATTTAGTAAACGTTTACGCCTAGATGGTGAGGTCGCATTTAGTATGACAAATAATAACATTTGGGGAGGGCCACTCACCTTGGCAGATCTAGACACATTGATCGATGATTCTGTGGACAATAAACTCTCTAGTTTTGACCTTAGCGATCTACCCGACCCTGCTGATTGGGACAAGTATCTTATCATTAACTCCAACCTCTCTCCATTGGTGCCAATTGATATTAATGCCTTTGGGGATAGTAGTACTGTTGATCTCATGGATGCTATTTTTTCAATGCCCTCACTCGCATATCGCGGAAGGGCCATAACCAACTTTTATGGGAACTATCTGGCTATTGAGTATGGTCAGACAGGACCAGAGTTCAATTCACTGGCGAACCCATACCTTGTGAAAAACAAGAGAGAATGGTCGATCACTGACAAATTCAAATTATTTCAAAATCGATTGATGTTGAATCTAGGATACAAGCATCAGGATGATGACATCCTTACCAGTGTTGATAATGTGAAGACCCAGAATACTCTCTCACTTGGATTTAATGCCGTCCCTGGACCGGGACTTCCCACATTGAATTTTACCTATCGCTCTATGGACAGGAATAATGGCATCACTGATCTGGTAGAATTGCCTGACATGACCACATCAGACAATAGAGAGAAGACACAAACAAATAATCTAATGTTGAACGTTAATCATCGCTTCGATCTGGTATGGAATCACTCCATCAGCGGTACCTTTGTGAGCGTTGAAAAGGAAGACCTGTTCTCTGATAGGTCCACCAATTTTGTGGATCCTTCCATGACAACACGCGTTATGAATGTTTCACTCATCACTCGCTATGGGTCACCTCTCCAGACATCGATAAATTTGACAACAAACTCAAGTGAGTTAAGCACGGGACCTGGTGCAAGGGGAACGCAGGATTTTCTGACTGCAAATTTTGGTGTAGAGTACCCTT
>CALCSS010000143.1 GCA_937893835.1 uncultured Fidelibacterota bacterium | reverse complement strand
ATAAGTTTTAGGCTTCGATCCCTACCAATATATATGGGAATAACCTGCTGTGGAAACAGGACAGTATTCCTAAGCGGCATTACAGGATAGTGATCCGTCTGCTCCATATCAAAGTTATCAATTTCTTTTTCAGATAATTTTTCAGTCATAAATGTCCTTTAGACAATAATAAGTAATAGTGAAATTACAAGGATCATGCCAATCTGTTCAATATGATCATTAGTCTTGTAAAAAGAACAAAGTATGCAATAATGGCATACAACTTGAAAATTAGATAGAAAATCTGATCAAATTAGATCAGACCCCCTCATCTGCATGATACGAGCTTCTCACCAGAGCCCCTGACTTGACACTATCGAACCCCAGTTCAAGACCGATCTGCTTATAATCTCTGAATTCTTGTGGCTCGACGTATCGATCAACTGGCAAATGTCCTTTTGTTGGTTGGAGATATTGCCCTAATGTGAACAGTTTGACTCCTAGATCGGCAACCTGTCTCATCGTATCCACTACCTCATCAAAACTTTCACCTAGCCCAACCATCATACCGGTCTTGGTGCGGAGATCGTTTTCAACAGAGAATCTTAACACATCTAAACTTCTTTGCCAATTTGCCTGATTCCTGACCTGCTTGCTTATCCTTTCAACGCACTCCACATTATGGCTGAAGATCTCAGGACCTGCATTGAACACCTTTAGCAAAGCCGGTTTAAATCCTTTGAAGTCCGGGGTCAGGACCTCAACATTGCATGTTGGGACATGGTAGTGGATCTGATCGATCGTATCGGACCAGATAGATGCACCATAGTCATTTTTGAGATCATCCCTATCAACAGAGGTTATGACCACGTGTTTAAGGTCCATCTTTTTTACCGCCATCGCGGTCCTATAGGGCTCTAGATCGTCACTCCAACTCGGTTTACCTGTTTTGACAGAGCAAAACCCACATGCCCTTGTGCAGACATCTCCTAAGATCATTATGGTCGCTGTTCGCCTGTCCCAGCATTCATAAATATTGGGACATCTTGCTTCTTCGCAGACCGTATTGAGTTTGTTTTTTTGAACTATATCATTGACAAACCTATATCCCTCTGTGACCTGGAGACGAATTTTTGGTTTAATGGGTCGAGCTATCACTTTTGGCATTATATCTTTTTAAATAAAAAGATCATATATCTCCGATATTTCCGGAAAAGGTCACTATCAAGAAGATCAAGTTGGTCTTTCTTTGAATCAAGTTTTGGCTTGATGAGTTTTCCTATGACCGATGCGATCTTTGGATAGTTCTTCTTTGCAGAATAAACAACATAGTCAACTGTTGGATCGATAAATCTATCTATGAAATATTTACCATAGTCAAGGGTAAGCATAGTATTCTCCGTTTGATCATATTCCTTGACCAACTCAAACCCATTATCTTCTGCAGATCTCAAGTATCTATTCAGGTCATGGGATGACCTTAGATGTGGACTTTTCGAAGTATCTCTAAAATGCACAAAATAATCGGACGCAAGTAAATATCCACCTTCCCTGAGCACATCTCTTGCTTTTGAGAATCCCTCATCGATCTTAATATAGCATGCACTCTCACTCTCTAGGATCAGGTCAAATACCTTATTTGTTTGAAATTGCTCAAACTTGCAATGATGAAAGGGTACTCTATCATCAAATTTTTCACCAATTACAGTCTGCTGAAAATCATCTGGAGAGAGGGTCTCGATCTCATAGCCATCATTTAGCAAGAACTCAGCATTCCCACCAATTCCACAACCGACATCCAGAATACTATTTACATCATCTGGTATATAGGAGGCCAGATGCTCAATATAACGACTCTGGGCATCTTTTATATCCTGGAGAGTCATGGACTCAATGCGCATAGCGCTAGGCTCATCCCAAAAACCATAATGAAGATAGGAAGATCGAATGGTCTCAGAATATAATTTTAAGACATGGTCTATCGCCATTACAAAACATCTCCTAGGTCCATATTCTCAATATATTGACGTACACTCTCAAGGAACCTTGCTCCACCAGCCCCATCTATCAGTCGGTGATCAAAACCAAGGGTCAACATCATCATGCTTCGTATTGCAATGGAGTCACCCTCAAGTGTCTCTATTACGACTGGCTGTTTCTTTATTGCACCCACACCTAATATCCCAACATTTGGCTGGTTAATGATCGGAGTACCAATAGATACACCAAATACACCAAAATTTGTAATGCTAAATGTCGTTCCTGATAGCTCATCTGAATTGATATTACCCTTCCTTGTCCTTGAGGCAACATCATGCACTGATCGGCAGATTCCTAAAAAATTCTTTTCCTCACAATTTGCCATTGAAGGCACCATCAGACCATTTTCAATTGCTACCGCAACTCCTATGTTGATCTCTTTATGATAATTGACCTTTGTCCCATCAATGGAGGAGTTCATCTCAGGGTATTCCTTTAGTGCTCTTATGACTGAGGCAACAATAAAAGGTGTGTAGGTCAAGTTGTATCCTTCCTTATTCTTGAATGATTGTTGTTCTTTGTCTACAAAATCCACAACTGAGGTCATATCTACTTCTGTCATTACATACACGTGTGCTGAGGTTGCCAAGCTTTCCATCATATGCTTGGATATCATTTTTCTCATATGATGCATTTCTTCGGAACGACCAGACTTGATGCTGATATTGGGCTG
>CALCSS010000142.1 GCA_937893835.1 uncultured Fidelibacterota bacterium | reverse complement strand
CGTGACCTGGATCATTGTGAATGATGACCTTGACGATGACGATGAGCCTAATACCGCAAGTGTGACCCAGCACTATGAGACCTATGACTTTGACATGATCGTTCCTACCATCTCGGATGCGACGATCTCTGCGACCAAGGACGCCCCATTCAATCAGACCTATCCTCACTATGCGAAAGAGGATGACCAGATGAAAATTGTCTTTACCTCTAGCGAGGCAATTAGTACTCTGACCGGTAATTTCCATGGAAATTCCAATATCTCTGCACAGAGCCTTGACAGCACATCTCCATTCGCCACGATCGATGCAAAGAATACCATGCCAGATGGTGCCACCGTAACATTTGCCTTTATATTGAAGGATGCCAATGGTAATGCCGCCACAGTCACGGCCACAACGGACAATTCTAGTGTCATAACAGACTTTACCCCGCCAAATCTGAACACCGGAGAGACATACTACGTTGCGATGGTCACTGGGCAGGGAGATTATTATGCGAAAAGTGGTGACCAGGTCACCCTGACCATCAAGGCAAGTGAGACACTCGTTCAGGGTAATTTTGATAATAATGGTGCCACGGATGAGAGCGCGTACATGGTGTTCAATATCGGTACTGAGACCGATGTCACTGTCTCGCCAGCGCTATCAGGGATCAGTGGTTCAAATAGCTCAGAATTCTCTGCCACTGTAACACTTACAGATGATAACGAGACATCAAATACTTATGTGAATTATACTATTACAGGGATCTATGATAGAGCGGGCAATGAGACCAGCATTACAGCAAATATACCCACTGTCAATAGCCGGGTATATTATGATAGTACGGACCCTACTGTAAATACAATGGTCCATCAAACGCCTGATGCCAATGCCAACCCCAATCCTTACAAAGCAAAGAACGGAGACGCGGTCAAATTATATTTTGGAACGGAAGAGGTCTTGGACTATAACTGGGATGATGGTATCAACACCCAGCCTACCATGACATTCCAGGGAGGTAACGGCACAGGAAATATATTCAACGCGTCCACCATCTCCAATGGCGACAACCTTCAAGAGTTCACCGCAACTCTTGATAATGTCTCAGGTCTGAGTGATGGGCGATTAAATTTCTCATTATCATTTAGAGATTTATCTGGCAATGCGGGTACTGCAGTAACTGGTCTCTCATCAGGCAGAAGGGTACATGTTGATAATACAAGCGCGGGACTGGACAATCTACAGATCGCCTCAAGTTCAACAAGTGATGATGACTTTGCCAAGCCAGGAGAGACGGTCACTGTCACCATCGACGCGGATGAAGAATTGAGAAATCTTTCACAGTATGATATCACTGGCTATGATGATGGTATTTCAGGAACGATAGGAGGAGTGGCGGCCGATGTTGATCTCCAGGCCGGTACAGGTGGAGAGGTCTGGATCCTATCCGCGACAATGGGTGATGCCCACCCTGAGGGTCTTTTAGAATTCTCAGCGACACTCACAGACATGACAGGCAACACGACCGTTGTCACTCAGGCTGATATAACGGACGGCAGTACAGTGACATATGATAAATCAGCTCCTACTATTGTCAGTGCATCGATCATATCTGATAATACCAACACCACATGGGCAAAAGAGGATGATGTGGTAACGTTGGAGTTTGAGGTAAATGAGACTCTAAAAGAGAATCCGACCGTGACCATTGCAGGGGCAGCGGGGACTCAACTGAGTGTAGATGCGAAGACCTACACCTATACCATCGATGTGGCTGAAGGGACACATGAGGAGAATGTGCTGGTCACTAACCCCAACGTGAATTTTACGATAGATTTCACCAATGAGGCCAATATAGCAGGGACCCAGTACACGCATGAGAGTGATGGGGTCACTGGAACTGTGACCATAGATTATACGCCTCCAACCTTGACCAATGTATATATCAAATCAGATAATTCAGTGGACACTTCCTATGCAAAGTCTGGAAGTAATGTCACGCTAAAGTTCAAAGGGGTTGACGCACTGAGCTCAGGATTGATGAGGGATGACCTCGTGGTCACATTTGATGATGGTAATCCAGCAGGTGCTCTTCAAACGACTGAGAATGGTGATGCCACAGACGAAGACTGGACCGCTACCGCTGAGTTGGGAACGGGAGTCCGTGAACAATCACTAACCTTCCGTGTTACTGGCTTCAAGGATCTTGCGGGGAATGAGGGGACCGCAGTGACCGCTCTTTCTGGTGGATTGGATGTCACCTATGATGAGACAGTTCCACGATTGTCTGGGCTTACCATGACATCGGACAATGACAACAGCGATCAGTTGTCCATGGTCGGCGACGCCGTGGCAATGGTCATTACCGTAAATGAAACGGTAGAGGCTAACGGTATTCAAATTCCAGCAGTGACCATTGCAGGTCGTACCTCCACAGATGGAGATGTGACAATTCGCAATGCCGCAAATAATGGAGATGCCTCACAGGGTGATCTGGTCTTTACCGCGAACTATACAATGCAGACGGATGATACGGAGACCGATTCCATCGAGTTTCAGGTGGCATTTACAGACCTGGCGGGTAATGTAGGTACGGCGATAACCTCACTCATCAGTGACCAAGGTGTCAGTTTTGATAAGACATCTCCAGATTTTACTAATACGGCCATTAGCTCCAGCATACACATTGAGTCAGACAATGACTATGATGATGACGGTGCGATCGCTACAGTGACAGATGTGATAACGCTTACATTGACATCTGCAGAAGCATTAAAAACCTCTACCAAGCCAACCGTGACAATTTTGGGAGTAAGCGCAAATGTGAGTCCTGATGGTGACAATAAGATATTTACAGCAACTCATACGATCACTGGGAGTGAGGCAGGTATCACAAATAATCAGGTAATATATTTTAATGTAGCGGCTGGATACACTGACGAAACTGGTAATGTAGGGTCTGCCGTTACCCAGGCCGCAGCATCATTTGAGAATGCCGATCTTGTCTCCACCGATGGGACCTATGTCCTGTATGACATCACCGCGCCCGTCTTTGACCCGGTCAGGATCAGGTCCAGCAATGCCAATGACACGACTCTGGCTGTTGCGGGGGAGACCATCACCCTCACTATGGTTTCAGATACCCCGATCAGGACCGATACGAAACCAACGATCACCATAGCGGGTAACACTATCGCTGATGGCAGTATTACCAGAGCCTCGAATACAAAATTTGTTGCTACCTATGACATGCAGAACAATTCGAATGATAATGCCTATGATGACCCTGATACTAAGATCCCGATACGAATAACCGCCTATGATGATGTCGCAGGAAACACAGGAGATGCGGTGACCAATACCTCTGACCCCACCACTAGCTATGTTATATATGACAATACTGACCCTGACCTTCAGCAGGTCACCATCGCCTCTAACGCAGATGACTCTGATCCCTCATTGGCGATTCCTGGAAGTACGATCACGCTTCAATTCATAGCGGATGAGGAGATACAAGAGCCAACGGTCACCATTGTAGGAAGGCCTCCTGATGATCTGACAGGTACGAACAATAATAAGACATGGACGGCGACCATTGTCATGCTTGAGGATGATGATGATGCTGTCGATCCAATACCATTCTCTGTGGCCTATTCGGATCTTGCAGGGAATGATGGAGCAGACTATGATCAGACCGGTACAACAGATGGGTCCAGCATTAGTTTTGACAAGACAAAGCCAACTCTGAGTGCTATCTATATGAGATCTGAGAGTTCGGACAGCAAAGATAGTACCTACATCAACCCAGATAATAACATAAGCCTTCGCTTCAAGGTCAGTGAGCCGCTTGCTGCGCTGGATATCTACATCAACAATGAGAGAGGAAGGTACCCGTCGGTTGTTGGCGATCCAATTACGATCACCAAACTAACGGATTGGACCGGAGTATTTGAAAAATGGAAAGCAAGCTACACCATAACTGACGCGACGGACGATAACGATGGTGAGGGTGCCGTAATAGGTTTTACCATAGATTTCACCGATCTCAATGCCTATGCAGGAACCCAGGTCAATGAGACCACTGACGATAAATATGTGACCTTTGACAAGACAGATCCTACGGTAGAAACTTTCACCTATCTATCGAATAATGGAACGACCACTCTTGCGAAATTAAATGATGACATAACGGCAAGCTTGACCGCAAGTGAGTTGATCCAGGCCCCGGTCATGAAGATCAGTGACACTGCAGTGACAGAGACACAGGACGGAACCGATAGGTCATGGACCGCTACACATGAAATGGTCGCAGACAATGACGAGGGACAGATCGAACTGAATCTGATCAGTTTCATGGATTACGCAGGTAATACCGGCACTGCTAGAACCACAACAACGAATGATGTCTACGTAACCTATGACCAGACCGCACCGGTGCTTAGAGTTGTCAGTGTCTCCAGTGATAATAACTATAGCAGCCAGACAATGGCAAAAGAACAGGACGTCGTGACGATAACACTATCTACGACAGACAGTGATAATGTAGGAGAGAATATTTCAGAGCCTACCATAAGCATGCTTGGTAGTACTGATAATGTGACCATAGCTGTCGGTGGCAATGCGAAGACTTGGACCGCGACCAAGACAGTCGTGTCTACGCATGATGAGGGAGAGGTTCAATTCTCGATAACCTACACTGATCTTGCTGGGAACTCTGGTGCATCCGCCGCAACGGCAGTGGCACAAGATGCCGATGGGAATGTCACTGTTGATCTTACAAAGACAGATGTCTCTTCATTGACCCCGAACCTGAACGATGCATCAGACTCTGGTGTGGATAATTCTGATGATCTTACCAGCGTGACCAAACCGACGTTTAGCCTTTCTGGGCTTACCGATGTGCCTGTCAGTGCGTCAAATGATTCCATCTACATTGTCGTGGGGACAGACACAACGATTCGATCGAAGGTGAATTCGAATGAGATGACATTCACTATTCCAGCGGATAAGGCCCTATCAAATCAAAATGCTGCATATGCAGTCACGGTGGTAACAAAGGATCTAGCAGGAAATCTGTCTGATCCGTCCAACACCTTGAGCCTTAGGATCGACACCCAAGGTCCTGACTTGGGATTTGATCTTGACCTAATAAAAGAAGACGACTCTGGATTCAGCGACCAAGACAATAAGACAAATGTCAGGACACCTAGGTTCAGGGTAGCGGCACTTCCCGCGGGAAAGAGATCGCTTGTGGATATCTATTATGATACAGACTCCGATACGGATGTCCTGGCCGGTAGTTATCGACTATCTCAGCCCATTGTGGACACCCTTGAGATCACAGGCCTATTGTTGGATGATACCTATACCTTCTCGTATTTTGTGACGGACTCGGCGGGTAACCTTTCATCTGAAAGTGGTACCACGCTCATTG
Source organism: uncultured Fidelibacterota bacterium (assembly GCA_937893835.1). GTDB lineage: Bacteria > Fidelibacterota > Marinisomatia > Marinisomatales > UBA1611 > NZWG01. Next base: position 21,595 of record CALCSS010000142.1, on the reverse strand, counting down.
CCATTGATTCATCATCATCCGCAACTCCATCTGCTCCTGATCTTGATGCGGGCTCTGATAAGGGTACACTGAATACAGATGACCTGACCAATCTTTCAACTATTCAGTTTCTTGTCACTGGCCTCTCTGAAACTGATAGTGTCCATATAAAAAATTCTTCTAATATTATTGTAGGTGGAGATCTGGTCGCTGCTGATGCAACCTCTTCTACCGTCACTGTTGAGGGTGCTACTACTGATACCTACAAGGCATACGCCACTGATGAGTCTGGTAATGTGTCTGTGGTCTCAGATGGCCTTTTGGTCACGATTGATCAAGACCCAAGAGATGTAGATGGTCTAAAAGTAAACGAGGATGATGACTATTCTGATGATGGTGAGATAGAGCCCGTGGTCATCGATCTTGACTCTGGTTCTGATGCAGGTGCATTGGACAATGATCAACTCACCAATAATATCACGCCAAGTTTTACGCTTACTCAACTTACCGCGACGGATTCTATCTTTCTTTACTGGGGTACGGACTCATTGAAAGGATATGTCTCATCCGGAACGAGTCATGAATTCACAATTCCAGATAGTAAAGATCTGGCAGATGGTGCACATGTCTTTACAATGAGGTCAAGAGACTACGCTGGCAATTTATCTGGCGCTTCAAATGCCCTGACCCTAAATATTGATACCGAGGCATATACACTTTCCTCGAGCCCTGACCTGTTGATCGAGCATGATGCTGGAATATCAGGAACTGATGACATCACCAACGTCAGAGTCCCTGGTTTTGAATTATCTCAGTTGTCCTCGAAGAGAGAACTTGTAGAACTCTATGTAGACGGCGTGCTTGTAACCAGTGGTAGAAAAACATTAGATGTTTTGACGGACACACTAACGATTCCCAATGGCTCTAGGTTGGATGAGGGAACCTACTCCATTACATATGTTGTTGTTGATTCTGCGGGTAACTCATCTTTAGCAAGTACCGCCACTTCAGTAGAGATCGATTTTACGGCCCCAGGAGCACCAACTGTCCTTGATCTTAATTCTGATGATGATACAGGAATATCTGACTCAGATGATCTAACAAATGCCACAACAATGCGAATTAATACTTCGAGCCTAACTACGGGTGATTTTGGGATCGTTTATAAGGTGAATGCTGCGCTTGATACTACACTGGTTGATTCCCTGATCGTTCCAGATGATGGGTCATTGACCTATACGGTCACAAATGATGAGGATGGAACATTTAATTTCTTCGCGGTTGCTCAGGATACGGCAGGGAACAGGTCTGCGAATTCAGTATCCACGTCCATCCAAATTGACCAGACCGCTCCAGACGTTACAGGAGTGGCCATTGACCTAGATGATTCGTCTGACACAGGTGTGAAGAATGATGACGGACTGACCAATGATACATCACCATCATTCACAGTGTCTAACGTTACGTCTACGGATTCTATTTTTCTATTCTTTGAAGGATTACAAAATCAAAAACTCAAAGCATCAGCAACAACGGTGTCATTCACAGGTGATGTATCGGTAGATGGTACATATGCAGTCACCATCAAGTCAAAGGACATAGCAGGTAATCTATCTGATGCTTCTACTTCATTACCCTTTAGGTTGGACGCGACCCCATTTGTATCAGCGTCAGGGCCAGACCTGATTCCGGTCTATGACAGCGGCATCTCAGACATTGATAACATAACAAACGTTAGGGTGCCACAGTTCGAGATCATTCAGTTGCCTTCGATCGCAGACTCATTGAATCTATATGTACAGTCTGGGATCACAAATCAACTGTCTAACACCTCACGCAAGATTTACAATGTCACGAAGGACACGCTCGTTGTTCCTATAGAAAATCAGTTAGGAACGGGCTCATATGGGATTTCCTATACTGTCATTGATTCAGCGGGGAACACCTCCATTCCAAGCGACACATTGATAGTCAACATTGATTTTACCGCGCCAGATGTTCCAGGAACACCAATTTTGGAGAGTAGCTCTGATTTCGGTGAATCAACCTCCGACAAGATCACGAATGATGACAGGATCAGTGTGACCCTGGCAGATATTCTAGATGGATATTCTGGGGTTCTTTATTCGGTCGATGGATTAGAATATACACGAGTAGACTCTTTATTATTGGCACCTCCAAATGATCCAATAACTTTTGATGTGCCTACAAGCGAAACGGGCACATATACCTTTTCATCAGTGCATGTTGATACGGCTGGAAATAGATCTGGGTATGGCAGTACCATGGCAGTCGAAGTAGATCATGTCTTGCCTGGAGCATCCATCACATTTGACGGAGACAGTTTGGTGAGATCGGGAGATGTATCCACACTGGCCACATTTAACTTTTCAGAGCCGATGGACTCCGTGACCGTGCCAAAGGTGGATGTCACTTACCCGGGAGTAGACGACTCATTGAACCTTACAAACCAATCTCTAATTGAATCTGGTAATGGTGATGATGTCTGGACCTTTGCTATACCTCTCAATAGTACTGGACTAGACACCATCAATGGTCTCATCACGCTGTCGGTCAGCGCCAGTGACATCGCGGGTAACCAGATAGTATCAGGTGACATTACTGGTCTGACAGTCCTGAGAGTCGATAACAATAATCCGACCTTTTCTAGTGTTGTGCCACCATCAAATTCTTTCAATAATGTATTGAATAATTTCAGTTGGAACTTATCCGAGTCAGTTGATACGGGATATGTCACGTTCAATAAGCTAGCAGATGGTTCAAATGTCAATGTACCACTCGTAGGCCTCGAGCGAGTTGCTGGAGATAGAGAGGCAGGTAGTTTTTCCTCGGGAGACCCTGTTCTAACCGAGGGTCTTTACAATATGATATTCACGAGCGTTGACACTGCAGGCAATACCGGAAGGGATACGATATCAAATTATACTTATGATACAACCTCATCCACGGCCATTGTCACCTTCTCAGAGTTATTTGCAAGCCCTGGCCAGGTGGATACGATAACCGTGACCTTCAACGAGGTGATGTTGGCCACGCCAACAATTCAGATAGGTTATCCATCTGAATTTGATGGTACTGTGGATGCAGCAATGACCTTGCCTGATAGTGGCGATGGAACCGTATGGCTATACTACTTTGAGGTTGGAGATGTTACTCAACAGGGTAATGTGACGGTTGGTGTGACCGCGACGGATCTGGCTACAAATGCATTAGAAGCAGACAGCATCGAAATACCAGATGATCTATACATAGACAATACTGACCCACTTGCAACGTTCACCTATGCAAACATCTCAAATCCTGATCTGACGAACATAGGTATTGGTGGTGATGTTGTCCAGGTCACGATCACGATGAATGAACCGCTCGCATCGACAGAGCCGATCCCGTCCATTAATTATACCTATGGATACGATAATGAAGAGGATGGGACAACAGTGACTGGCCATGTTCCGCAGTCCACCAGCAATGGTGACTCGGTCTGGATATTCCAGGTTACACTTTCAGATTCCGTTCAAGATGACGGGCAACTTAGTTTTGCGCTTGTTGCAGAGGATAGGTCCAATAATCCCGTAAATGAGACTGTGGCTGCTGATTCATTTTTAGTAGATAATTTACCTCCAACTGATTTTGAGACGGGGTTGATCAGTACACATGGACTGAACCCAGTCCAAGGATGGATCACTGGTGTCACTGACACGATCGGTGTTCAGGTACCAATACAGACCTTTTTGGAGGACTCCACTCTTTTCTATGGTGGTGAGGTTCAGATTCAATTCTATAACCTGAATCGTGGTTCTGCCTGGGTCACTGTCGCTCCAAATGATTCAATAACCGAGGCTGGGCCTGCTGAACAATTCTATAGAAACATTAACTCCTTATACGATGTGATGAATATTGGAACTGCTTTGTTGACCGGTGATTCACTCGCAGTCCGAGGAAGGATCGTGGACCGACATGGGAATATCACCAATGGCACGACAAGTGGGACACGTCTCGCATTTGACCCAACGGCTCCGTTGATCGGAGAGGTCTCAGGTGGTAGCTTTGTTGCGGGTGACACGCTCTTCTCAAATGATACGATCAGTGTCCAGTGGACAGCATTTGAGGAAACAGATGAAGATGAATCAGGGTTAGAAAGGTATGAGGTCTCCATCCTAAAATTAGATTCGTTGAATGTGGGTACCACACTTTATGGGTGGGACACACTTCCCTCTGATGTGACAAGCCTTACGCAGGAACTATTCCTTGAGCATGATACAAGATATGTGGGACATATAAGGGCATTTGATGTTGCTGGGAACATATCAGATACTTTGGTCACAGATACACTATTAAGATACAACTCAAATCCCGTGATCCTTTCAATGGCGAACGCGGTACTGGATGAAGATCTATTTTGGACCGATACAGTTCGACTGACCGATCTTGACCTCAGTGTGATGCAGGGTGACTCCTTTGGCTATCAGGCGACCACTACTCGAATTCTTGGTAATGCTGCCACAGGAGCGGTCACCATTGACTCCCTTGGAGGATTAACATGGACCCCGACCCAGGATGATACAGGTACATACACCATACAGATCGTGGCCACAGATGCATATGCCTTGACAGATACATTTCAATTACCGCTAACGGTCAATGCGGTCAATGATACCCCTGTCTTTGTGATCCCTAGTGTAGGCAGTGACCTTTACTATAAGCATGAATGGGTAGAGGATCAGGATGCAACTGAACTTATACTCAGTAGGTACATATCAGATGTTGATAATGACATCACGACAGAGATCACATGGCAGGCCGTTATTTTAGATACATCTCAATTGGATGAGGATTACCCCCTTGGTCTAGTGATCATAGGACCAAACACACCTTGGGAGGTCCACGCAAAACTGAATAGGGAATATCTGGGGCTAGATCCACAGATATCAGCGAACGACATGTCTCGCATGTCTCATGAGACCATTCAACTGATCAATAATACAAGGACAAATCCCTTGATCGATGTGAATATATCGGTCAAACAATATGGCGAGGGAATACCCGACTCGGTGATCGCCACTTTCTCAAGTGACTCTAACTATCATGGTGACAATCATCGTGTCATTTTCATTGCTCAGGATGATGGAGGGGCAGTTGCAAAGGATACCATCCATGCTTCAATACTTGCAGAGAATGATCCTCCGGTCATTGCAAAGGAAATGATCGCTGAGGTAGTAGAGATGTGGGAGAATGATTCCCTGTGGATGGAGTTTGGCCAATTTGTCAGTGACATTGATGATACATCACTGGTCTTTACTTTAAGTGCCGTTGTGGATGCGACACTTGGCAATGATGACAAGGTCACCATTATCCCATCTGTAACGTTTGAGGGTGCAATGGATGACGTGACATTTGTCTCCCATGGCCTTGGTGATTCGGTCTTGTTCATTCCCGAAAAACTTTGGGATGATCATGTTGATATTCAGTTAAAGGTCAGTGACGAAAATGCATCTGACAGTACCTCTTTCACGCTAGATGTGAGACACGTTGATAGACCAAAGATAGCCGTTTCATTGCTCCAACAGAATGCCTTTACAAAATTTTTACAGGTTATAGTCACAGATACGGCATCAAAGACCACCAATCTATCATTGGCAGTACAAAACCAAAACATTGAATTGGATACAGTAGCTGCACATACATATTCTGGCCACCTCAGTTTTGATTCGCCAGGGAACTATTCGATCGATATCTATGCATCAGGGCATGTTGGTGATACGACTCTTAGTGAGACCTTCTCTCTTGCAGCTGGTAAGGTTGCAAGTCGCTGGTATGGAACTAGCTACGACGGTCGTTTTTCCATCATTGGTAGCCCAGGTGCTATAACCTATGACCAACCATTTCTCATTGCTGACTCCACTCTCTTTGAGCAAAATTTTTATGATCGGGCATCTTATGTCCTCGGAAGTGAGAATTTTTATTTCAACGCACCCATTGAGGTTCGGGTTGTCAGTGACCGGGATGATCTGGCGATATATCGTAGAAAGAATGGTGTGACATGGCAGGAGCTTCCATCTCTGACCATTGAGAATGAGATATTTACCTTATCAGACCAGTCTGGATATTTTAGACTTGGTCCAAAAACGATCATAGTTCCGGAGCAGACAAATATTCATCAGAATTATCCGAATCCATTCAATCCAACAACGACCATTACATATGACATTGGGCTTCTTGATGGACTAAGACAGAATGTATCGATCAATGTCTATAATCTATTAGGTCAGAACATTGCCACACTTGTTGAGAATAAGGATCAAATCGGCCAGTTCAAGATACAGTGGGACGGCTATGATAAATTTGGCCAGCAGATGGCATCTGGAGTCTATTTCATTCAGTTGAGCACCAAGACTGGCATTGTCAAGAACAAGAAAATGATGTTATTAAAATGATGAGATCCTACAAGCAATACGTTGCCATTTCTATATTAACTATCCTAGTGGTCTTCATCTTTGGATGTAGAGGTGAGGTCATCCCAACCGACTCTGACATGTCAAACTATGGATGGAGTATGTATGAGTCTGGTGAATATGTTGATGCTCTTGATTGGTTTACCACTGCGATCAAGGAAGACTCATCACACTCAGATGCCTACAATGGTGTTGGATGGACAATGGGGCACCTGCGTCAAGCGGACTCATCCGTATATTATTTTCAAAAATATTTGACTAGGGATTCAACCTCATTCAAGGATATGCTGGACTTTTATGCCGGACTGAGTTTTGCCTACAACGCGATCGGAGATGACGGAAATACCAGGCTATACGCCCAGACATATTTTTTTGGTAATCAAAATTCTGAGATAGGTGATCCCGATTGGTGTTTTTGTCATAAGACAGACATTAATCAACTTGATGTTAGACTTGTACTGGCCATATCAGAATATCGTCTTGGCCTTTTTGCTGGTTCACAGTCATCGATCAACGCTGCCTATGGTGATCTGTCCAAACAATTGAATAGTGGTTCAAATAATAGTACAGCCACTGAATATGTGGATGTCAATGGAAATGGTGAATTTGATGCGGGAGACGAGATATACAATGGCGAGTGGCAGGACTCAGGAACGATTGGGGTCCTTGAGGAAGGTGAATTAAAATACTTTGATGAATACCCCTTGAACTATGACCATAGCACTGTATTAGGAAGAACCTACCTGGCCAACCATTTGGCCTTGCTCCAAGGTTATCTGAATGGCGTCAACGGAGAGAACGGATTGAATTGTTCCGAGAATGATGGTCAAGGGGGAGGATATTGTCAATAGGGCCAAGTGGCTCACTCCTACCCACCGATCATTCTCATGAGGATTGGATAAAGAAAGCACTTCGCCTTGCTGAAAAGGCATACTCTGAGGGAGAGGTACCTGTAGGTGCCCTCATTATAAAAGATAACAGGATCATTGGACAAGGATACAATCAGAGAGAGGGGCTCAATGACCCAACTGCCCACGCTGAGATCATAGCAATTACCGCGGCTTCTAGTACCATTGATGATTGGAGACTGAATGGTTGTAGTATCTATGTCACAAAGGAGCCATGCCCGATGTGTGCGGGTGCAATCATCAATGCAAGGATAAAAAACCTCATATTTGGCGCATACGACGATAAGAAGGGATGTTGTGGGTCATTGTATCAATTATGTGGGGATAAGCGATTAGAGAGCATCACAGCGGTCAAAGGTGGAATCCTTGAAGATCAGTGTTCTGCCTTGCTTAGGGAATTCTTTAACTCTAAACGAGGCTGATATTCTGTATTAGCTGATTGACGACCAGTTGGATAGCAAGTGGTCAGTTTGTGCTAAGAATTGTATCTATCAGTTCTTTTGCAATTCGAATGAGTCTGCGATGAAGGTACTCTTATCGATCTTACCAGAGACCTTTGCAACTCGTACGGCATTGCAAAAACCATCATTGGCATGCGAATCGCCGTGATCATCGATCTTGGAACCTTTTACATTGAAGGCCGTTTCATTGATCTGAATTGCAAGACTGCATTTCCTATTTCGCATACCAAAATTACACATCCCACAAGATGCGAGGACCAGTCCCTTTACTTTACCATCATCATTTATATCTGTGACAAATTCACCTATGGGTCTTTCTGCCTTTTTTTTACTGATATTGCAAGATCCGCATCCTGCATGGATCGTGCCTAGCGAAACGGTCAAGATCAATAATATGTATCTAATATCTCTCATGGTCTTCATCCTCCTTGGATATTGTTAAACGAAATGGGGGCGCAACTGATCAGGTATCATGCTTCGTTGGCTGATCGATAAAATATTGTGACGAAGACCGTGTTCTCCCTCAGATGTTGAGACTGTGATGTGCTTATGATCTCGATCTGGTCATTCTCTTTTAGCCAATCTTGAATGATCGACTCCATTTCCTCGCTCAAGGGAGAGAGTCCGCTCTTTACTATTTCAAAGACTTTTACTTTCATAGATATTTTATTCCTAGGTATTTTTTAAAAAATATAAGACTTGGTCACTATTCAGACAGTGTGGTTTGGATCAGTGACTCTAATGTACCCTGATCATATCCACTGCCACTGTATCTCACTGTTCGACTTTTATCAATGATCACATGGTATGGTACCTGTCCATCTTTGGAGAATTGTTGCTCTATGGTACCATCATTGTCATTGGCGATCAAATAATTAGCTCCAAAGGTCGACTTCCATGATTCACATGTATAGGGGTCTCCAATATCCTTCCCTGCCGATATGATGATAAGACCCTGCTGATAGTATTGTTGATGTAATGCCTCAAGACTTGAGACATGCCCCTGGCAGGTGCCTCACCAGGATGCGAAAAGACTTAACAGTATGACCGTAGACGTGTCTCCATGATCATAACCAATATCCTCATTTGCACAGAGGTTCAGTTCACTAAACCCTGAAAAGGAATCACCAACAGACAATGCGGAAGCATTGGTCTGGCCTGGGTCATCATCACTATCATTTCCCGAACTACAATTGAATGCGATGATGAGAGCGCTAAGTAATAATAATCTATTCAAAAACATTATTTAATCTCCAAGATGATCCCGCCAAATATAATATTCACACCTCAAGATTATTATTCATTATTTTTTGCGGAGAGAGAGGGATTCGAACCCCCGGTACCCAAAGGGTACACTGCATTTCGAGTGCAGCGCATTCAGCCAGACTCTGCCATCTCTCCGTAATATGTGTTAGATTAGGGTCAAGGAAATTATCATTCCACTAAACCAATCACAACGAGCAGAACTAAACGAATATCTTGAGACCATACTTGATCTTTATACGGAAAAAGAGTATGAGGACCTTGTAGAGGATATTGTCTATCACTATTGTAAGCGAAAGTTTGATATTGAGAGGGAAGAGTCCATCAGATTATTTTATGATATCGTTGGAGATAAAGAATAAGGTAAAAATGAATGTCTGACATACTGATCAATCAATCCGTGGCGATTCTTTGCGATGGAAACAATATCGAAAGAAGCATACATGAGATGTCCAAAAACCAACGAGCAATGATCAACTTCGATCAATTGATCCCCAAATTACTGAATGGTAGAGGCCTGAATCGCCTGATCTATTTTCGCGAGGGAAAATCTATTTCGGAGAAATTTGCTGATCGCCTACACGAGAATTATTATGGTTCGGTGGTGCCTTGCCACAAGTCTGCGGATATTCCTCTTTCGATCAAGGCAACACAATTAGCGTCAAAGGTTGATACCATTATCATCATGTCTGGTGACTCGGACTTTGTTGAGTTGGTGGCCCACCTAAAGGCTGAGGGAGTGAGAGTTGAGATCGCTGCGGTAAAAAATAACACGGCAAAGATACTATTGTCAGAGGCAAATTATTTCCATGAGATCACCAAGGATGATTGGTTTATTTACAAAGGGACAAAAAAGTCAAGATAGGTTTATGCTTTATCCTTATGGGGTATTTTTTATTCTTTTCAATTGAACTAGATTATATTCTCTTTTTAGTTGACAATTAAAACACTTCCGAAAATTTAAAACGGTATATATATGTTTGGTTATCATAGAACTGTCATTGTGATCATGGTATTATTTACTCCGGTATTTGCCTCTGGTGGAGAGGGACTATCATTGTTCGAAAAATTCATCGGTGTCTTGGTCTCAAGTGCCTTGATATTCTCTGTGATCAAAGGCTATCTAACGGTCAATAAGATCTGGAGTCGTAGGAAGAATGAGGAAGTGGCGAATAGTATATCTATCGTTGCTGCAATGTTAGGCTTTGCCGTTGGTTTCCCTTTTCTATTGAATAGTCTCATCATAACTCAAGACTATTTTTCCGCAGCAAAAAGTGTCATAGCTCTCTTGCTTGCAACTGTCTTTACCCTGATTGGAACTGGGTACTTTGTTGATAAGAACAAGGGCCTTGGATTTTTTACTCTACTGGGTCAAGCACTCAAGATGGAGGGTAAGGAATCTGGTGATCTGATCTCAAATATGATTCGACCAAAAGGCGCAAAGAAGATCATTGACATCCTTTATAAACTTGCTGCGATCGATGATGACATTGCCCAAGAAGAGATCGACCTTATAAATGAATTCTCAGAAAAGTGGAATATCGATATTCCTGATATTACACCAGGCAAGCCTGAAGAGGTCACCAACCTGGTAGAATTAAAGGGTCTGGTGCAGTCCTACCTTGATGAGGGACCTGATACGGATGTGGCAGAGGGGCTGGTCGATCTGATCAATCTAATGGCAGAGGCTGATGATGAGGTGACAGATGAGGAGGCCATGGCCGTTGCAGAGTTCACGGGTATGATAGGACACTATGTCAGTGCTGAAAAAGGCGGTGAGATGCTGATGTTTGAAGTGAATATTGTTCCCCAAGGCGACCAACAGATGGAGGCGGTACGTGAGCTGTTGCCTGAGCTTGACATGGTGGAGGACAGAGGTGGTCGTGTGTTCAAGGTCGGTAAATATTTCTCTGAGGATTATGCTGAGGCCGTATGTGACAAGTACATATCCCTTGGACTCTACTCCAGTTCCTCAAAGGTAAATGTCGATCTAGGCAAAGAAGAGGTCTGACCTTACTAGATCAGCATTCTCTGATTAGAATATCAGAGTTCTTTTAGATCCTTAAGTAGTTGCTGTAGCATGTCCTTTGCATCGCCAAAGACCATGATGGAATTATCATATCCAAATAATTCATTCTGAATACCCGCAAATCCTGTGTTCATTGTCCGTTTATTTATAATGACCGTCCTGGATTTGTCAACATCTAAAATAGGCATTCCAAAGATAGGGGATGATGTGTCATGCCTGGCCGCAGGGTTTACGACATCGTTAGCACCTAGTACCAGAGCAACATCGCAATCCTCAAACTCTGGATTTATCTCGTCTAGGTCCTTGAGCTGCTCATAGGGTATGTTTGCCTCTGCCAGTAGAACATTCATGTGCCCTGGCATTCTACCTGCAACAGGGTGAATGGCGTATAGGACCTGTTTCCCCTTTTTCTCAAGAAATTCTGCCACCTCACGAACGGCATGTTGAGCCTGTGCGACTGCTAGGCCATAGCCTGGCACCACAATGACCTTCTCAGCAGCGTCAAATATCATTGCCGCCTCCTCGGTCGAATAACTTTTGATCGTAACTTGTTTCTCAGAATTATCTCCACCAGATTCTTGTTCTAGGCCAACCGCTCCAAATATGACATTTGCAAGTGATCGGTTCATTCCTTTGCACATGATATTTGTCAATATCAATCCTGATGCTCCAACAAGAGCACCTGAGATGATCAGGCTATTGTTCATCAGGACAAACCCCGTTGCTGCGGCCGCGATGCCTGAATAAGAATTGAGAAGAGAAATGACAACGGGCATGTCAGCTCCACCGATGGGTATGGTCAATGTGATCCCGAGTATTGCAGAGACAAGGATCACTCCATAGAAGTAGTTCATTTCTGAGGGTGTCTGTACAGAATAGATGCCTAGACCAATGAGAGCAATGGCCAAGAGTGCGTTAAAAACCTGTTGACCAGAGAAAACGATAGGCTGACCACTGATGAAGCCCTGTAGTTTCCCAAAAGCAATAAAGCTACCAGTGAACGTGAGGGTTCCAACGAATATGGATATCATGATGGTCGATAATGTAAACGTCGATATGTCACCTGAGTTCAAAAATTCGGCTGCGGCAACCAGGGCGGAGGCACTGCCACCAAAACCATTGAATATGGCCACCATCTGTGGCATCTGTGTCATCTCAACCTTTTGGGCAAACAAGGCACCAATGATCGTACCTATGATCATGCCAACTATGATCATCTGAAAATCGATCTTATCATAGGCCACAAGCGTGGACACTATGGCCACAAGCATTCCCAGTGCGGCCAAGAAATTACCGTTGCGAGCGGTCTTGGGATGACTGAGCTTCTTGATCCCAAGGATGAATAGGACTGATGCTAGGACGTAGAAGATATTAGAGTAATCCATTATTTACGTTTGAACATCTTTAGCATTCTATCGGTGACCAAAAAACCACCAACAACATTGATCGTGGCAAAGACCACTGCGACAAGTCCAAGATATGACCCAACGCCACCGTCGATCCTGGTCGATATGATGGCACCGACGATCGCGATCCCAGATATTGCGTTGGATCCACTCATAAGTGGAGTGTGAAGGGTAGGAGGGACCTTGGTTATGATCTCAAAGCCCACGAATATCGCTAATATGAAGACCGTAAGTATGTTGATGTCCATGGCTATCTCTTTAGTGCCTCTTCTGTTGGTTCATTGGTTATCTCTCCGTGATGGGTATACATTGCTCCAGATATTATCTCATCTTCCAGGTCGAGTTGCAGTTCACCGTCTTTGATCATATACGTCAGGAATGCGGTTATGTTCTTTGCATATAGCTCACTGGCATGCACAGGCATCGACCCTGGAATATTCGAGGTCCCATCAATGGTGACTCCATTATGGTCAATGATCTCGTCCTTTTTTGTCAGTTCGCAGTTGCCACCATTCTCTGACGCAAGGTCCATGATGATAGATCCTGGTCCCATTGCCTCTACCATGGTCGTAGGAATCAGCAAGGGAGCCGGTCTCCCAGGTATCAATGCGGTCGTAATGACCACATCGGACTTGCTTATGTGTTCATGAATGAGCTCTTGTTGGCGTTTCTTGTAGTCATCAGAGGTCTCTTTTGCATATCCCCCATCGCCAACTCCCTCATCATTCTTTGACTCTACCTCGATGAATTTTGCACCCAATGATTCAACCTGCTCCTTTACGACAGGGCGGACATCAAATGCCTCAACCTGAGCGCCTAGGCGTTTTGCGGTTGCGATGGCCTGAAGGCCTGCCACTCCAGCACCCAGGACCAGTACCTTTGCAGGACGAATTGTCCCTGCCGCGGTCATGAGAAGTGGCATATATACCCCTAGCCTGCTTGCAGCCATCAACACAGCCTTGTAGCCTGCGATGTTTGCTTGAGAGGAGAGTGCGTCCATCTTCTGTGCCAGTGTTGTCCGAGGGATGAGATGCATTGAAAAACCAGTGACAGACTGTTCCTTCAATGCTCTGACGGTCTCTATGTCTCTAGTGGTCTGACAAAAAGAGACCAATGCCGTCTTTGGACGAAGTAGTACGATCTGGTCAAGTGTAGGAGGTAAGACCTTTAGAACGATGTCGGCCTTTGCAAATAATTCGGTCTTTGAATCTAAGATGGTCGCACCAGCATTTTCATAGTCCTTGTCGGAGACATGAGAACTCATTCCGGCATGAGATTCAACAAGTACATTTACCCCTGACTTGATCAGTTCCTTGACCGTTCCTGGTGTGGCTGCCACACGTGTCTCATTATCTAGATTTTCTTTAGGTATGATTACATTCATAGACGTTCTTGCTATAGATCATATGGTTATGAAGGGGATGAAATTAATACAGGTTATGTTGAATTCATCACTGAATTCCTTAATTATTTATTATAATTTCCTCGCTCATTATTCCTATAAAATGAAAAATAGATTATACCTTTTAATTGTACTTTTGACCTCGGTCTCTATCGCTGATACGATCTATGTTCCGGATGAGTTTCCCACGATCCAAGGTGCCATAGGATCCTCTAGTGATGGTGACTCGATAGTAGTTGGTCCAGGCTTTTATCCTGAGTCGATCAATTTTGATGGAAAGTCCATTACTGTCTCATCGCTATACCTAATTGAGGGTGACTCACTATTGATAGGGGCAACCATCATAGACGCACAAGAAGACGGGAGTGTCGCTGTATTTTCAAGTGGTGAGAATTCAGAGTCCATTCTTCAAGGATTCACACTCCAAAACGGAACGGGGAATGAAGAGGACCCAGATGAAAATGGATCCTACTATACCTATGGTGGAGGGATATATTGTGAGGACAGTGACCCTACCATCAAAGACTGCATCATACGAGACAATATCGCCAACGAAGGTGGTGGTGGTGGAATATTCTGTTATGATTCATCACCTACATTCATTGGATGTACCATCAGTGGCAATGAGACGGATGATGTTGGTGGCGGGCTTTATTCACGTTCTTCCTCCAGTCCTATGTTCTATGATTGTTTGTTCTATGATAATTTGGCTGAGTTTGGTGGTGGATGCTATATGCGAAACGAGTCATCACCTTTGATGGAAGATGTCGTCTTTAATGATAATACCGCAAATAATTCGGGCGGAGGGATAACCCTCAAGGATGATGCCAACCTCACAGCGACGGGCCTCCATATAATCAATAATGAGGCTGAGGGACTTGGTGGGGGGCTTTATGTGAATAATGCAGATCCTCAGTTGACCTTCGTCTTAATAGCTGAGAACCTGTCAAGCTCAGGGGCAGGCGCCTATCTGAGGAACACATCCGTTGTTGAACTCACCAATGCGACCATTGCCAACAATGATGCAGGACTCTATGGCAATGGGATCTATATGAGAGATGATGTTGAAGTTTCTATGTTGAACACAGTGGTATGGGGTAATGAGACACCTCAGATCTATTTTCGATCAGAGGGTTCTGATGTGGAATTGAGTGTTGATCATTCCATTGTTGAAGGTGGCGAGGATGGGATAGAGGTAAATGACAATGGTGACCTTGACTGGGGCAACGGGAATCTTGATGATGAGCCTTACTTTTGCAATATTTCTGAGTCAAACTATTTCGTTAGGGAGAACTCACCATGTCTGGATGGCGGTGCGGGAGGATCATTGATCGGTTGCTTTGATGCAGGGTGTGCCCCTGTGAATATTGGACCAGTATGGTATGTCGATCACAATGGGAGCAATACAAATGATGGTAGTCTTGATGCACCCTTTGAGACCATCGCAAGGGCTATGTTGTCATCTGTGAATGGCGACACCATACGCTTACACCCAGGAGTTTATTTTGAGGCATTTGACTTCCACAATAAGGAGCTAGTTCTTGAGTCTAGAGCCTTTGAGCTGGATGATGATCAAGTGATCTCAGATACATATTTTACAGCGGGCTCCGTTGGGGGAACATGTCTCGTGCTCAATGGTTCCTCAAATAACAATGGCACCATACGAGGAATATCATTCAGAGGTGGTTCTGATCCATCTGGCGGAGGCCTGGAGATCTTGAACTGTTCACCAACATTGGCAGACCTCATAATTGAGGAAAATTCAGCTGATATTGGCGGCGGTATCTATCTGTCTGGATCTAACGCTGATTTGATCAATGTGACCATAAGGGATAATGGTGCAAACATCGGGGGTGGCATGTATGTGACAAATGGCTCACCATCCATTGATGGGCTGGTCATTGAAAATAACATAGCATACTGGGGTGGTGGCATTTATTTTGAAAATGCCGAGCCTACCATGAGGTATAGCACCATCAAGAACAATGATGCATTTATCGAAGGTGCCGGACTATATCAAAGTGGTGGCATGGGAGTCATCGAGTGGACGGCATTTGAACATAATAATGGGTATGACTATGGTGGGGGTATTGTCGCTCATCAAGCATCGATGGAACTTGATCAAGTCACCTTTGCGGGAAATGTATCTGGTGTAGGATCGGTCATGGCATTATATAGTTCAGTTGTAAACTTTGATAACTCAATATTATGGGGGAACGATGGTCCAGCCATATACTCTCCTGAATCCAGTGGTATTACCTATGTTAGTGCCAACTATATGGATATTGAGGGTGGGCAGGGACTCTTTACAGAATTTTCAAATATTGTTTTCACGACCGAGGGTGGTATCATAGACCAGGACCCTGAATTTTGTTCCCCAGAAACTTTCTCATATGCTCTCAAGGAAACATCCATATGCCAAACGGCATCCAATTCCTCAGGGGTCATCGGTGCCTATGATATAACCTGCGATCAAGTAGGTATTGACAACGAAATTCTTTTGGATAGTTTTCAATTATTGCAGAACCATCCCAATCCATTCAATCCGACCACTCAGATCAATTTTACATTAGAGGAGTATGAACCGTTTTCCCTTGAGGTCTTTGATATGATGGGCAATCTCGTCAAAATATTAAAAATGGGGCAAGGCATACCTGGGAATTATCAGGCGACATGGAACTCGACAGATAAAAATGGACGTAAGGTCTCTAGCGGTGTCTATTTCTATCAACTATCAACTCCAACAAAACACCTAAAAAATAGAATGTTATTACTGAAATAGTGACTTAACGCACTACATCGATAAGAATCTACCCATCATTATTCTCATCGATGTATATTTGGCCTATGAAATGGCATCGAGATGGGAAATACTAGTCTTAGAGTAAAGATACTCCTCGTATTCATCTATTTGGTCTCTTTTTCAAATGCCCAGGGGCTTGTGAACTTCCTAGGGCATTGGACTGGAGTTGAAGCACTTGATTCACCATCCATCACATATGACAATAGAAGCATCTCTATCGTTATCAGTGAAGGCGGTGACAGAGAGGGGTTCCATGTCTACTCATCCTCTTGTGAGTTCTTATATAATGAGGACCTTGATTGGGCCTATCACTATTTTGGCTTTGACAAGGATACTGACCAGGTCATTTTTTTGAGAAGATTCATTACCCCATTGGGTGTTCTAGGCTATGAGGAACTGGTCTATGATCTTACCGAGTGGTCAACTGATCATTTTGTTGCGGAATATGATGCTCAGGATGGGACGACCTTCCACCAGATAAGGATGGACATCAATCTCTTGGACATCATTGAACCCTTGCCATCGAGAGTCAACCTCAGCCATAATTTTCCGAATCCCTTCAATCCATCTACAAGCCTCTATGTCTCTGTTGATCTGGATTCAAGGGGCAGTCTCGTAGTTTTTGATCTTACCGGCCAAGAGGTTCGGAGGTTGTATGACGGTAGATTTGAGCAAGGCCATAAAAGATTTTCCTGGGACGGGCTAGATGATCAAGGAAACCCTGTCAGTAGTGGAATGTATATTTGTCGATTACTGATCAATGGGTCGCACGTTCAAGCACAGAGAATGACCCTGATCAAATAACTCATCTATAAAAACCTATATTACTAATTAACTTCCGCGCATGTACATCCTAAGGCATTATATATTTATATGCGGTTTTATGTCATTTGTTAATGCCACCTGGTTCAGTGATATCCCCCGCACCATTCACCAGCCAAACGGGCAGACCATAGAATGTCTCATTACAGGGGATCAATACGCAAGGAGGCTACATGACCTAAATGATTTTACCATCCTACAAGATCCACAAGATGGATATTTTTACTATGCCACCAAGGATATTCATGGTAGCCTCACTCCATCATCGATCATGGTTGGCCGAGACGACCCTCAAGATGCAGGGCTAGAGCCTGGGTATTCCATAAGCCTCGAGCTCTACAATAGAAAAAAGGAATTCTATCATTCTGTAGGTGGCCAGGGTGACACACGAGACGCTCCCTCATCAGGCGAGATAGCACAGATCAATGTTTTCATTCGTTTTGCAGATGACCCTGATTTTCCTTTTGATCGTTCATACTATGACGCTGTCTTTCAGACAGATGAGGATGAGCCTTCATTGAGGCATTACTATTGGGAGGTCTCCTACAACTCTCTCATGGTCAACACCTTTCACTATCCAGGCACATTTGATGGTACAAACACATCATACGTAGACGAATATAATCGAAGTTATTATGAGCCGCATTCTGGTGCAAACCCTGATGGATATCAGAGTGACACAGAACGAGCACAGAGAGAACACACATTGTTGGCAAATGCATTGAACTCGATCTCATCCAGTGTATCTCCATTCATCGATGTCGATGCGGATGATGACGGATTTGTCGATGCGGTCTCTTTTGTTGTATATGGTACCCCAGGTGATTGGGCTGACCTACTCTGGCCTCATCGATGGGCTCTGTATGGGCAGGACGCTTATATTAACGGTTCTCAGGTATACGATTACCTTTTTATGCTATCAGAGTCATGGTATTTCAATGTCGGGGTACTATGCCATGAATTCGGACATGTGCTAGGTGCACCAGACTATTATCATTATGACGGAGGCGGAGCTCCGACACCAGTCGGTGGTTGGGATGTTATGGGCTCAAACGGGAATCCTCCACAATTTCCAAGCGCTTTTACAAAGTGGAAATACTTTGATTGGCTTGAGCTTACGGATATCACTGAAAGTGGTACTTATAGTCTTAGTCCTCTTCAGGAGCAGGAGAATGCCATCTATAAGATACCCTCTTTGAACTCAGAGACCGAATACTTCATCCTTGAATATCGCAAGCAAGAGGGGATGTATGATGTCAATGCGCCAGGACCAAGGTCGGGCCTTGTCGCATATAGGATAAACCCTGATGCAGGAAATGGAAATGCGCAGGGGCCACCAGACGAGCTCTATGTATACAGGCCAGGAGGCGATCTAAATAACAATGGTAATTTTGATGCGGCTCCGTATAATGCGATCTACGGACATACCCATCTTAATGATGACACTGACCCATCATGCTTCCTATATAATGAAGGTAGTGGAGGTGATGGAGGGTTGAACATTTTTAATGTGTCGGAGGCAACTGACTCTATATCATTTACCATCTCATTTGGGGTGCCAGAGCTGTCCGTTGACCCATCATCTCTTGAATATGTCTTGGGGTCTGGAGAATATGAGACTCAGGCAATAGAGATCTCCAACATAGGAGAGCCAGAGACCATTCTGAACTATGATGTGATAATCTCTAATGCAGATTCATACTTGAACCCACAGGGTGGTCCTGACGGAGGAGACTATTATTGGACCACTTCTGATGATGAACCTGGCATGGACGCTGATTGGATCGACATTGGGGACATCGCCTCTCAATTGACCTTCCCTGGTAACGATCACTTTGCAACTCAGCAGATCGCGCTACCATTTGATTTTTCATTTTTCGGAGAGACCTACGACTATCTAGAGGTTAATGCCAATGGATGGGTTGGCTGGGACGGTGAAAACGAGACAGTCTGGGAGAATGGTGATATACCATCGTCTGGAATGCCTAGACCAGCGATATTCGGTTATTTTGATGACCTCAATCCAAACAATGAGAATGGCAACTCGTCCTCATCAGGCGATGTATATTATCATACCAATGAGGAAAGGGCAGTGGTATGGTTTAATGATGTCGTACGCTGGGAGGGTAGTGTAGGAACTGGAACCTACGATTTTCAGATCGTGCTATATAGCAATGGATCATTCAGGTGCAACTACGGTCAAATGACAGGAGTGACCGATCAGAGCACGATTGGATGGCAAAATGATTTAGGCACTGAAGGAAGTCAGATTTCCACTGTCGGCGAGGCCTTTGCATCCAGTTTTTTATCTTGGGAGACAAAGACCTACTCTTTAGAGGGAGTGCCGTGGCTCTCACTCTCATCTGATAATGGAAGTCTAGAGGGGGCACTGGCAGGAGAGGAATCTGTCAATGTCTATGTTCAAGCCTTGGCAATGGGCCTTGAGGAAGGCGAATATGTAGCCTCGGTCAATATCATATCTGGTGAGACCGCACCTTTTTCTGTTCAGGTTTCCTTGACCGTAAATGGTAATGATATGGCCCCAGTACTTCCGCAAATTGATATATCAAGTTCAGAGACCGGCATTATCTCTCTTCCTGATGACGTAGACCCAATGTTCTTGGCTATTGCAAGTAGATATACACATGTGGTTGCCCCAAATGAGGACCTGATACCCATCTTGATACAAGATGATTTCACAATAGACCAGATCCTTCATGCCAGACGAGTGCTAGAATCGTATTTGGTTGATGTACCTGATAGTGAGTGGGGCAGTGACAAGGCAATGATCGCAAATGCGATCGGGGCGACCAATGCGATCTTATTTCTTCTCAATGATGAGGATGAATACGAGAATCCCGATCTATGGGCCCTCCTAGATGCAGGGGTCAATGGCCAGGATCTCCTTGCGACTGAGGTATTCCCAGAGGGTAGCAGTGTCTATATGAGCAGTTCACAAAGAGATGCGACCTATGAGGAGGTATTGCACTTTGTCCATGGCTATGGAATTCAACTTGCAGCTCTGGGCATGCAGAATGCCATTGAGGCGGCAATGGAGAGTGCGATCGAGAATGGTCACTATGACCCATTGTTCGATCTACCGGTCGAGGATCACGATGAGGAGTATCTCGCCATGGGGTTGGAGTGTTACTTCGGCCTATGGGCACATGATCCATCAGGCGATGGCTTCTGTGGTGGCCAGGAGTATGCGTTCATTGACAGAGGATCAATGTCAGAGGGTGACCCTGAACTTTTTGATATCGTCCAAGGATTCATGGGGGAGTCGTGGAACTATTCTGCAAGACTTCCGGCCGAATACAGTGGTGAATTTTATTTGTCTCGCAGTCCATCCTTGGACTACACCCACCGGTCTCAATATGTTAGAGATATTGAATTGACAGGTGACCAAAGTGTGACGATATATGGAAACGAATATGTCAATGAGGCCATTGGAAATACTAGTGATAACATCTTCCAAGGTTTTGAGGGTGATGACCGTTTCACCGGAGCAGATGGACATGACAGAGCGATATTCATTGGAGATCGAGACGACTATGTTGTTATTCCATCATACGCAACAGAGGACTCATCGTTGCAGGTGCTTGATATCCAAACCGGTCGGGACGGGACAGATCACCTTTTTGAGGTCGAAGAATTGGAGTTCAATGGTGTACTCTATCAGGTCAGTGAATTGCTTGAGTCAGTTCAGGATGGAAACATGCCTGAAGAATATAAATTGTATGCTCCATATCCAAATCCATTCAATCCAAAAACTAAAATTGCATATGACATGCCAAATGATGGTAAAATAGGTCTTATCATATTTGACATTAATGGTCGCCTTGTAAGGACGCTTGACGTGTCGAATAATAGAGCTGGCCATCATGAGATTGAATGGGATGCTAAGGACAATAATGGCAGTAAAGTCTCGACCGGTGTCTATTTTGTGCGATTTATCGGTGATACCTATTACGATATCCAGAAGGTTCTTCTTCTCAAATAAAATGAGGAAAGTGTGAGTAATATCACACTCTCTTTCGTTTTTTTAG
>CALCSS010000141.1 GCA_937893835.1 uncultured Fidelibacterota bacterium | reverse complement strand
AAAACCCACAAAGTTGCTAACTTATATCTCATTTAATCATTAGTTTTAAAAAAAATAAGACAATAAATTGATTGGCTAATGAAGAATCAATTAATTCAAAGACATCTCGGGAGGAATACTCCCTTGATATTAGAAATGAAATTTACATTTCCTGCAAAGATTTAAAATAACAAGACTGATGCACCGTTTACGGTGCATTTTTTTTATAAAGAGGTAAATATGTCTATGGAACAACTTATCGAACTACAAGGTATTGATACTAAACTCAAAGATCTAAATGATCTCCTAGGGGATCTTCCATCTAAAGTACAGGGCCTGAATGAGCAAGAAGATTCAATAAAAAGTTCTCTTGTTGAAAACAAAAAGAGATTGAAAGAGCTAGAGGTTGAATTACATAAGAAAGAAATTGATATATCGCAGATTGATGGTAAAGTAAACACTCTCAAAGACCAATTGTTTTTGGTCACCAATAACAAACAATATGATGCTTTGATGAAGGAAGTAGATCATCAAAAAGATAAAAAGTCAGTTTTTGAAAATGAGTCCATTGATCTCTTAGAAGAGAAAGAGCAGCTAGTAGGTAGTGTTGAGTCTATGGAATCTGAATTAAAAGATCTTTCGGAGGATCTTTCCAAAAGAAGAGAAAAACTTGAATCTGCAATATCAGAATCTGCAGATGAGAAGTCTATTCTTGAAAAAGAAAGACAAAAAAGAATTGATAAGATAGATTTGAATATCGTATCTGTATATGATAGGGTAATGGGTGCGAGGGATGGTCTCGCAGTGGTTCACGTTGAGGGTACTGGCTGTGGAGGATGCGGTGCTCATATTCCACCCCAGACAGTGACAGAGGTTCGGGCAGAAACACGAATCCATCGTTGTGATATTTGTAGTCGGTTTTTATATAATCAAGAAAAAGTAGTAAATTAATTTATTGTTGAGTCGGTCGGATGGTTGCTCTAGGCTTGTTTATTCAACCCTAGAGAGGAAAGTCCGGGCACCGCAGAACAGGATGCTCCCTAACAGGGTGAGGTCTGCTTTGGCAGACAATGGAAAGTGCAACAGAAAGTAAACCGCCTTCGGGTAAGGGTGAAAAAGTGGTGTAAGAGACCACTACTCTTTGAAGAGATTCAGAGTATCTGTAAACCCCATCCGGTGCAAGATCGAATAGGCCCTGAGATGTTGTTCGCATTGATCAAAGAGCGGGTAGATTGCTTGAGATTCATGGCAACATGAATACTAGATGAATGACCATCATAGAAACGGTCTTGATCGTTCCTATACAAAACTCGGCTTATAGACCGACTCAATTCAATGTTCATTTCTTAGATTGTTAACTACAGGACCTCGCCATTTGTAAATTATAGAGTTGAATGACATATTATAATTATGGATAGTTTATTTTTTAAAGAAGAACATGTGATGATTCAAGATATGGTCAAGGATTTTGCCAAGACCATGGTTGAACCAGTTGCTCGTGAATTGGATGAAAGGGAAATGTTCCCAAAGGATCTGGTCAGTCAAATGGGGAAGTTGGGTCTTATGGGCATAATGGTTCCAGAACAATATGGAGGATCGGGTCTTGATATGACTGCATTTGCAACTGCCATCATAGAATTAGGAAGGGCAGATGCTTCAGTTGCAATTACAATGGCCGCACATAATTCTTTGGGCACAATACCCCTTCTCTTATTTGGCAATGAAGATCAAAAGAAGAATTATCTTCCCATGCTTGCATCTGGAGAAACTCTGGGGGCCTTTGGTCTTACTGAGCCAGACGCTGGTAGCGACGCTGGATCTACAAAGACCAAAGCGGTAAGGCAAGGTAATGAATATATTGTAAACGGCGGTAAAATATTCATAACAAATGCTGGCGAGGCTGGACTATTGTCATTCACTTCACAGGTCGTAGAAGATGGTGATAGTATTGGTATCGCAGCGTTTATCATTCCTACTGATACTCCAGGATTAGAAATTGGTAAAAAAGAAAAAAAGATGGGATGGAAAGCCAGTGATACTAGGCAACTTTATTTTAAGGATATGAAGATTCCAGCAGAAGCAATGTTAGGCACCCCAGAGAGTGGCTTTAAGACTTTCATGAAAACACTTGCTTCTGGTAGAATATCCATAGGTGCCTTATCAATAGGCACTGCACTGGGAGCCTATGAAAAGGCCTTGAAATATTCCAAGGAACGATATGCATTCAATAGACCAATCCATGAATTCCAATCGATAAGTTTTAAACTGTCAGATATGGCGACAAAAATAGAGGCTTCAAAATTATTGGTATATCACGCCGCCTGGCTAAAAGATCAAGGTAGGTCCATTAATAAAGAAGCAGCTATGGCCAAACTTTTTGCCAGCGAAACTGCAATGGATGTAACCAGAGAGGCTATACAGATTCATGGTGGTTATGGATATGTAAAGGACTATGATGTTGAAAGATATTTTAGGGATGCAAAAATTCTAGAGATAGGGGAAGGTACCAGTGAAATACAACGAATGATTATTTCAAGAGAGATTTTAAAGGATGTACAATTATAGTGATTAAAGATAAAAGTCCAGGTCTACTATCCCCCTACCTCTTGTTAGACAAATATTGGCCTCAGTACTTAATTATTTCTTGCCTCATACTATTGATCTCTTTTTTATTCCCTCAAGGAAAGTCTTTACAATATGTATATCAATTAAATGATATTACGCAAGACCCGATTATTGCTCCCTTCACATTTCCAATATTGAAGTCTGATGAAAAACTTAAAAAGGACCTCGACGAACGTAAGAGGTCTATCCCAGCTGTGTTTAGTAGGGATGATAAAATAGTAAGCCACCAAACAACAGCATTAAATGAATTCTTTTCAATATTAAATGAAATTCGGCAAGCGCGTTGGAGATTGGAAGAATCAAAGCGTTTGGTGTATGAAAGAAGATACCATAAGCAATATGAAAAAGCGCGATCTGAGTTCGTATCTGACAGCACCAATCTATCTGTGATCATTAAAAATTTTTCTGAATCGTATCCATTCACACTTGAAAAGAGAAGTTGGGAAGTCTATTTATCTACTAATGAAGACCCAAAAAGTTTAAAAGATTTGGAGCAAAACAATGAATTGATTTTACAGATATGTCGCAATAGATGGGCAGAGGGGATTTATGACATAGCCATTAAAGATATAAAAAGTCGTCAGGTAAATATAAAACAAGGATCTGTACCCGACCTGGCAGCACCAAGTAGTTTTAATGATCTTGAGCTGGCATGGATCAAATCAAAAAAAGAACTTCTATCAGCATTACCAGATGGGGATATTTTTCGCGATCTTGGGTATGACCTAATTATTGAGTTTATGAAGCCTAATCTACTATTTGATTACGATATAACTCAGCGGAGGCAAAAGGAAAATTTAGATAAGGTTCCTAGGAGTCAGGGCGTTGTTCTTGAAAACGAATTGATCGTAGATGCCAATATGAGGATCACAGATGATATCCTATTGAAATTGAATTCCTTGTCAGCTGCTATCAGTAGGCATGACCGTGGTTCTGGTATATTAAAAGGGATACAAGGCCTCATTGGAAGGTTTATGCTTTTATCGGTTATAATTTCATTATTTTTCGCATTTTTAGTTGTCTATAGGATAGCAATTTTTCAAGATTGGAAAATGGTCTTGCTCATTAGTATCGTATTTTTTATTCAGATAGCACTCGCAAACATAGTTGTGATACAGGCAAACTGGTCAGAGTATCTCATCCCCGTTACCATGGGCGCGATGACACTGACCATTCTATTTGATGCTCGCATAGGTTTTATGGCGACTACTTCATTGGCAATTTTTATGGGAATAATGATGGGGCAGAATATTGACTTGGTCATTGTTTCTCTTTTTACTGCCACAATTGCTGTTTATAACATTAGAGAACTACGTAAACGTAGTCAACTATTCACTACTATGTTCGCATTGATTGCTGCAAGTATTATCGTAATTGTTGGGCTAGGATTTTTCAAAGAAAATAGTTGGTCAATAATGGGGAGAGACATTCAGTTTTTGGCACTTAACAGCATACTTGCGCCAATATTGACCTATGGACTGATTGGTGTTTTCGAGATGATTTTTGATGTAACAACAGACCTAACCCTTATTGAATTACTTGATTATGACCATCCGCTTCTCAAAGAGGCTCAAAGAGAAACAAATGGGACATTCAATCATAGTATTGTAGTTGGTAATCTTGCTGAGGCTTGTGCAAAATCAATTGGCGCTCATTCACTTTTGTGCAGAGTTGGAGCATATTATCATGATATTGGTAAGATGGCAAAGTCAGAATACTTCATAGAAAATCAATATGGAGGGGAAAATAAACATGATGATATTACTTATACTATGAGCGCTCGAATAATAAGGGCCCATGTGAAAGAAGGATTAAGGCTTGCTCAAGAATATGGGTTACCAAAATTGGTCTCTGATTTTATTCCAATGCATCATGGTACGACAAGGGTTGAATATTTTTATCGCCTCGCACTCAAAGAAGCAGAACAAAAAGGAGTTAAGGTAGATGAGTCTGCTTTTAGATATCCCGGTCCCAAGCCAAACACCAAAGAGACAGGAATCCTAATGATCTGTGAGGCAGTTGAAGCCGCCGTTCGATCCATTAAAGATCCTGACATCTTTAAAATAGAGACTATGATCGACAAGATCGTTAATCAAAGGATTGAAGATGGTCAATTGAGCGAGTGCCCATTAACATTAGATGAATTGAATAGAATTAAGGGTAAGGTAGATGGCAATAGTGGAATGCTACCGGTGTTAAGAGGAATCTATCATATTAGGATTGAATATCCAGATGATCCTAAGAACTCAGTCTCAGTATGATAAAAATCTTCTGTCAGAGTGATCCTGACCTAGATCAACCAATTCATGTGAATG
>CALCSS010000140.1 GCA_937893835.1 uncultured Fidelibacterota bacterium | reverse complement strand
TTAACACCAAAATCAAGACCAAGGACATCACTCTCGAGGTCTTCTTCATCGCTAATAGTTATTCCGTAGAACTCTGCTTCGAATTTTGATTTTCCGCTAACGAATGTACCTGCATGAACACCTACAGTAAGAAATGCAGGGCCAACCGGATATGGCATATTTGCCCATAGATCTAGATATTGAGCATTTAACTCTATTGAAACACTTTCATCTTCGAAACTAGCTTCCACTTTATAGCCTCTAGGATGCAATCCTATGCCAACTTGAAGGGGCATGCCTCCCAGCCAGACACCTTTACTAATGCCAAAGCCAGGTGCACTTACCGTATTAACGGTACCGCTACCCTCCATATCAACTGAATCTCCTGATGCGCTCATCATTCCATAGCCCACATAGACTCCCCAGCCTGGTAACTCAGGCTGGTCTTGTCCCATGACAAGACAGACGGGTAGGACCATCATTAATAATACCTTTTTCATTTCATCCTCCTTAGTTTGGATTTTATGGTATGTTTATTTTCAAATATAACAATTATTTATCAGAATCAAAATATTGGTGGATGATTTGATTCACTATCATTAACTAATCATTGACAAATATCTCAACCTCATCTGATTGAGTGATACCAATGAAATAGCCCTTGGGGCCCTCGATGTCATATCCCACCAGGGGATCTGCTAATGCAGCATCATCTCCAGGATATAGTCCGTTGATACCAGACACTTGTACGTCATAGACGATCCCGCCTCCGCTTGGGAAATATGTACCTGGAATGACATGACTATCTGCATCCAGAGGCAACAATGAGGACTCATAAGTATGGTACCCACCAGTGTTACTTGTCACCTGCCAAGAGGTCACTCCTGACACGCTTCCCCACTCAACGGTAAGATCAGAGTTTATCTGGTGTACGTCACCCGAATCCAAATTGGTTATGACAGGTATCCCTTCTGGTGGTTTGGCACCACTCCCAGATGCGATCAGGTTACCGTCATGTGTTATCGTCAACTCATAGCTGTTGGACGTGGTCAAAGATGCCTGGTAGACACCAAAGTCGTATGGAATCGTATCTGAATTGACCATGACAAACGCATCCTCAACAGCAGATCCATCCTTGGTTATCTCGATGTCGGCACATGCACTGAGACCACCAAAACCGAAATCTATTCCAACAAGACGAGCTTTGACAGTGTAGTCGTTGGAGGGAGGGAATTGATCGGCAGATCCTGATACATCAGGTCCAGAGTCATCATCATTCTTGTCTTCGCACCCAATGATCGATATCTGGATGGAGAACATCAGTGAGGCCATGAGCATGGCGAGTAAAATCTTTTTTATCATTCTTAGCTCCTTTTTCTGTGTTATGAGAATTATTCTAGAAAATTGAAAATATGACCGGCGACAATGTCCATATGTTTTTTTCTTTTGACAATGCCAAAATGGGCAGCCCCGCTCACTACCTCCAGTCTTGAATCTTGTAGTAACTCAGACATCTGCATTGTGTGAGCAGGTTTGATCCTGGTATCTTTTTCTGCAACAATGACAAGGATGGGATTCTTTATTTCGCTCAGATCGTCACTGCTATAGGATGGGAACATGGACGCACCGTATTCCTCCATGATCTTCTTGGTACTATCAAATTTTTCTCCCTCACCCATCTTATCATAGGCACTATCAAAGATCTTTAATGTATAATTATTTCTACCATTTCGATTATCCATGAATCCCGTTTTCGTGAGGTAGTCATCAGTTTTCTCATTGAAGTCTATTCCCTCACGATCATAGAGTGAGGAGATCGAGACACCTTTGATCATTCTATCTGGATAGTATTTGGCAATAGACAAAAGGGCGAAACCTCCTGCGCTGTGGCCAACCACATGAAATCTATCAACCCCTATTTCATCAGCGACCCGCATCACATCATCTGCAACAAGCTGGTGAGAGTATGGCTCACTGCCGATCGAGGAGCGACCATGGCCTCTGAGATCGATCCCTATCACATAGTATCTCTCTGCGAGTTTCTCAATGAACTCACTATAGGCCTGTGCAAAGGCTAGGATGCCATGAAGAAAGATCAGAGGAGGATTTCTCTTGTCTCCCACTTCGAGGTAGTGCAGGGTCACGTCTTGGTATGAGAACTGATTTATTTCACTATTCTCTATTGGGTACAAGATCTTTGATGCAAAAAAACCCGTACAACCACAGAAGAAGAGACAGAGCAATAGGCCTAAATGACCCGCTTTTTTGAGTGGGATATATGATGAGGTCGATCGATATCTCATGTTCCTAATCCTCATAGTCTATGGTTGAGATGGAGACTCCCTCTATGATCTTATAGTAGTGGTTAGACCCTAGGCCACTGAATATCTCTTCTTTGGCTTGGCCGGGCCACTGTATCTCAACGGTATTTACAATCTCTTCCCTTTCAAGACCAAAGACCACCCTTGGATCATTCGAGGTCAGGTAACTCCCCGATGGATTGACCCAAGCAACCTGCGTACCTGAATCTGTGGAGATCATTATCTTGCTCCCAATGGCCTGACGATTGGAAGCAGTCCCCTCTAGGTAGAATCCTATCCAATTATTTTTTGGAGATCCCTCATTGACAAGAAGGTTTGCGCCATCATTATTATTTGATACAATAAGGTCAATGTCACCATCATTGTCAATATCTGCTTGCGCAACACCCCTGCTCACTGCCTTATCGAGGAGGTCTCCACCAATGTTCCTGGTCTGATCAACATACACGCCTCCTTGATTCATATAGATCTGATTGTGCTGGAGGTGGTGGTATTGCTCATTGAACAGATCGATATTATCGATCACATGCCCATTGGCTACGTAGATGTCTAGCCAGCCGTCTAGGTTCAGATCGACAAACTTTGTTCCAAAGGCAAGAAAGTGAATGCTTGGTCTTCCTAGGCCTCTCTGTTCTGTCTCATCCAAGAATAGACCGGTTCCTTGGTTGAGATAGAGAGTATTCGTCTCTCCACTATAGTTTGTGACAAAAATATCCAGCCAACCATTGC
Source organism: uncultured Fidelibacterota bacterium (assembly GCA_937893835.1). Lineage (GTDB taxonomy): Bacteria > Fidelibacterota > Marinisomatia > Marinisomatales > UBA1611 > NZWG01. Next base: position 19 of record CALCSS010000140.1, on the reverse strand, counting down.
GGTCGATATCACCCACATC
>CALCSS010000139.1 GCA_937893835.1 uncultured Fidelibacterota bacterium | reverse complement strand
ACTTGATACAGAAGATTGATCATTATTATCAAATAAATAATATTATTTGTAAAAGCATTTAATTATTGGATCAGTATTGGTTAGGATTATTCAATCCAGTAAATTTCCCAATTCTAAATGATAATAAAATTGTCGGATATTAGATCCGGGTTTCAGAAAAGGTTCTTTGACATTCTAGTAGATAACATTCCTGATAGGGGTACGGTTTTTAAGGGTAATAACATTCGCTGTTTGATCTCAGCCAATGTCTTGAAAAAAAACAGTTTTGAATTGAACGGTGAACTGGATACAACCATTGAGCATAAATGCGTTCGGTGCTTAGACTTATTTCATTCGAACATTTCCTTGCCCATCAATATATCACTCACAGATAGATTGGAAAAGATCAAAGAAGTTGACAATAGCGACATGGTGGAATTATCTACATCTGTGGATGAGTTAGATTTGGGTATCATAGTAGCAGATCTCATTGAATTGGACAAGCCAATGAAACCTCTTTGCACTGATGAATGTATGGGCTTGTGTCCTATTTGTGGCATTAATAAGAATGACCGATCCTGTGATTGTAAAACTGAACAAGGCTATGACGTTTGGGAAAAATTAAAAAAATTAGAAAATAAATAGAATTAAGGAGAATTCATGGCACTGCCAAAAAGACGTCAATCAAAATCTCGTGGGAAAAAGCGTAGAACTCACTATAAGTCGGGTCTTGTCGCTACTACATCTTGCCCTCAATGCAGTCAATCAAAGATGCCTCATCGAGCATGTCCCAATTGTGGCTACTATAGAGGAAGGCCCGTTGTGTCAGCCTCATAGGACCCGATCAATCCCATTACCGCATACTCGTTCTATAAATTCTCCAACCCAATCCAGAGAACTTCTAATCTCATAAATAGAGATGAATGCTAAGATAACAGCAACTGCTCATAGTACTCCAAAAAATGTGATGACAAATCTTGATCTGGAGAAGCTAGTGGATACCACAGATGATTGGATACGGTCAAGAACTGGAATTGTTCAACGACATATAGTATCCGAAGATGAAGCAAGCTCAGATATTTCAACGCGTATTGCCACTTCCCTTCTTGAAAAAGGTGGTATATCAGCAAATGATATTGATCTTATCATTATTGGCACGGTAACGCCAGACCATTTTACTCCTTCCACTGCTGCACTAGTTCAAAAAAATATTGGTGCAAAAAATGCCTGGGGATTTGATCTAAGCGCAGCATGTTCTGGTTTTTTATATGGATTAGAAACTGGAGCAAATTTTATTGCTTCAGGGAGACATAAAAAAGTGATGGTCATTGGCGTGGATACAATGACATCAATTCTAGACTTTCAAGACAGAGATACTTGCGTGATCTTTGGAGATGGTGGCGGTGGAGTGATCTTGGAACCAACCCTAGGTAAAACAGGTATAGTTGATTCTATTTTACATATGGATGGATCAGGAGGTGATTATCTTATTATGCCCGGAGGCGGAAGTAGAATTCCAGCAACATTAAAATCTGTTGATGATAGACAACATTATATAAAACAAGATGGTAAGACTGTATTTAAATATGCGGTCAAGGGAATGGCAGATGTCTCTGAGAGGATTCTATCTAGAAATGATTTAACTGGTGATGATATTGCGCTATTCATACCCCATCAAGCTAATAAGAGAATAATTGACTCTGCCGCACAGCGTTGTGGCATATCTGAAGAAAAAGTATTGATCAATATTGATCAATACGGTAATACGACTGCAGGAACAATTCCAATTGCTTTGAATGAGGCCTTTAGCGATAATCGAATAAAAGATGGTGATTATGTTTTACTGGCTTCTTTTGGTGCAGGTTTCACATGGGGAAGTATTTTAATAAAATGGGAGTCTAAATAACGATGGTAGGTTGGCTATTCCCGGGCCAAGCATCCCAAAAGGTTGGAATGGGTTTGGACCTAAAGGAGAGATCAGAAAAGGCAAAAGAATATTTTGAGCAATCAGAAGAAATAATGAATTGTAATATCCAATCCATTATTTTTAACGGTCCTGATGAGAAACTGAAAAGAACTGAATATACTCAACCAGCCATATATATTGTTTCTGCCATTACTGGTTATCTGCTAATGGATAAAGGGCAAAGACCAGATGCACTCGCAGGACATAGCCTTGGAGAGTATTCTGCTTTGGCGATTGGTGGTGCATTTGACTTTGCAACTGGCCTTAAACTAGTAAAGATCAGATCTGAGAGTATGGCAAATGCAGGTATGATAAAAAAGGGCACTATGGCAGCCATCGTAGGATTGGATGATGACTCTGTAGAAGAGCTTTGTTCTTCATATGATGGTAGGGGCACTCTTGTTACTGCCAATTTCAACTCACCAGGTCAGGTTGTGATATCAGGATCTCCCGATGCAATTCAATGGGCCATGAATTCATCCAAAGATGCTGGTGCTCGTATGGCAGTTGAGTTAAAGGTAAGTGGTGCATTTCACTCACCATTAATGTCTCCTGCTAGAGAAAATCTTGCCGAAATGATTAATTCTCTCGAAATTTCAGACTCATCTTATCCTGTTTATACAAATGTTGATGCAAAACCAGTGATAGATAGTAATGCAATAAAGGACTCGCTCATACGGCAATTGGAGAACCCTGTTCATTGGACCAGGTCAATATTGGCAATGAGGGATAGTGGAATTAATTCTTTTCTGGAGGTTGGACCTGGAAAGGTACTGCAAGGACTGAATAAACGCATTGATAGATCACTAAAATGCGAGGGTATTGAGACGATGGATCAATTGGAGAAAATAAATGTTTGATCTAACAAATAAGATTACCATAATTACAGGCGCCTCACAGGGAATAGGACGAACGATAGCTCATATTTTTGCAGAATCAGGTGCCAATGTCATATGCGTTGCCAGATCAGAATCAAAGATCAATGAACTTAGTTTAAAAATCAATGACAAAGGAGGTCATGCAACTCCAATGCCTTGTGATGTTGGTGATGGTGAGGCTTTTTCTAAAACCATTAATACAGTTGTCGATAAGTTTGGAAAACTGGATGTTCTTGTCAACAATGCTGGCATTACGAGAGATTCATTACTTATGAGGATGAAGGATCAACAATGGGACGAAGTTCTTCAGACAAACCTCAAGGGTGCATTCTATGGAATGAAATCTGCAATAAGACCAATGATGAAAAATAAATTTGGTAGGATAATTAATATTACATCCATTGTAGGCCTTACAGGTAATCCTGGTCAGGCTAATTATGCAGCCTCCAAGGCTGGTCTAATTGGAATGACACAGTCTATTGCAAAAGAAGTTGGAACACGTGGAATTACAGCAAACTGTATTGCACCTGGATGGATAGATACTGAGATGACCGTTGACCTACAAGAAGATTTGAAGAAAGATTTATTAGATAGGATACCAGTTGGGAAAATTGGTAGACCAGAGGACATTGCACATGCTGCAGTTTTTCTGGCATCTGATGAGGCAAGTTACATTACTGGCCAAACCATTACGGTTGATGGTGGCCGAGTCATAAATTAAATAAGGAGACATTATGTCCACATTCAATAAAGTAAAGGAAGTGATAATCGATAAACTAGGTGTAGAAGATGATATGATCAAGTCTGAGGCGCATTTTGTAAATGACCTTGGTGCGGATTCACTAGATACAGTAGAATTGATCATGGAATTTGAAGAAGAGTTTGGGATTGAGATTCCAGATGAGGATGCAGAGAATATAACGACTGTGGGATCTGCTGTTGATTATATAGAAAAGGTTCAGGAATAAACTACAAAAAATGTCTAGAGAAAAAATTGTAATTACTGGCCTTGGTGCTGTAGCACCAAATGGTAATAATGTAGAAGAATATTGGTCGAATCTTATCTCAGGTGTGAGCGGAATTGGTCCAATAACATATTTTGATGCGTCAGGTCACAGAGTAAAGATCGCTGGAGAATTAAGTAATTTCCAACCTGAGTCAGTGCTAGACCCTAAAGATATAAGAAAACTAGACCCGTTTTCTGTTTATGCATTGGCTGCAACCCATGAGGCAATATCAATGTCAGGTCTGGATTCAGATTCTTTCAATCCTGATAGAATTGGTGTTACCATAGGAACTGGTGTTGGTGGAATTCAAACATTAGAAGATCAGCAAAGAGTTATTGATCAAAAAGGTGCTAGAAGAGTATCTCCTCATTTTGTACCAAAAATGATCGCAAATATTGCTGGTGGCCATCTATCAATGCGTTGGAATCTCAAAGGCCCTAATCAGACCATTACATCTGCCTGTGCCTCAGCCACCGATGCAATTGGAATGGCAATGCGATTGATTCTTTCTGGTGACGCAGATGCTATGGTAACTGGAGGAACAGAAGCCAGTATTACTGGGCTGACAATTGCTGGTTTTGCAAATATGAGAGCTCTATCACAATTAAATGATGATCCTGTTGCAGCAAGCAGACCATTTGATAGAGATAGAGATGGTTTTGTTCTGGGAGAAGGTTCAGGAATGCTTGTCATAGAGACTGAATCACATGCAAAAGCACGTGGTGCTACAATACTTGCAGAACTTGCAGGTTACGGATCAACAGATGATGCTTTTCACATAACTCAACCTTCTGAGGGTGGAATAGGTGCTCTAAAAGCGATGGAAAGAGCGGTAACAGATTCGAAACTTAACCTTGATGAGATCGATTACATCAATGCCCATGGAACTTCGACTCCATTTAATGATAAAAACGAATCAGCCGCTATTTCAAATTTATTCCAGGATCATTGTAATATGCTCAAGGTCAGTTCAACAAAATCGATGACAGGTCATTTACTTGGAGCTGCTGGTGGAATAGAAGCCATTGCATCAGTAAAGACCATTATAGATCAGACACTGCCCCCTACAATTAATTATGATACACCAGATCCAGAATGTGAACTTGATTACGTACCGAATAATGCACAAGATTGCCAAGTTAATGCATTATTATCCAATACATTTGGTTTTGGTGGCCATAATGCCGTTATCTGTATTAAAAAATACAATTGAACCTCTTTGTCAAACTCAGACAGTATTTCTTAGATCAAGCTGAATCTGTCTCAAATTTGGAGAAAAAGATAAATTATATCTTTCACAATAAAGAATATCTAAATCAAGCTTTCACGCATAAATCACTTGATACAGAACCAAGAAATAATTATGAGAGACTAGAATTCTTAGGAGACGCTGTACTAGATATTATAGTCAGTCGTGAATTGATGCGCGATTTTCCTGAAGGAGATGAAGGACTTTTGACCCAAAAGCGCGCTGCATTAGTACAGAAACCATATTTAGCTAGTATAGGGCAACTCTTAGATCTAATGGACTATCTTAAGATTGAACAAAGCGTTGATCTAAGTATTGAAAAAATTGCAGAAAAACAACAAGCAAATCTATTTGAAGCATTGATTGGTGCTATATATTTAGATGGTGGAATTAAACCGTGTAGAAAACTTATTCTTGATACAGTTTGGACATATAGACAAGAGGCTTGGAAATCGACAAATTATAAAGGAAAACTAATTGAATATTGTCACTCTCAGAGTATAGACAATCCGCTATTTCTGGTAAAGGATATATCTGGGCCTGATCACCAAAGAACCTTTGAAATTCAAGTGAAGATAGGTACTAAAAAATACTCATCCGGGTTGGGAACTAATAAGAAAACAGCAGAACAACTAGCTGCAAAAGTGGCATTAGAAGAATTAGGTGCTTCCTTCTAAGGTTCTAGTCTACTGATCTTATCCCTTAATTTAGCTGCAACCTCATAATCTTCCTCATCGATTGCATTTTGCATTCTATTTTTCAAGGTTTTTAACGACAGTCCATTTTTCTTTTTAGATGGTTTTGCTTGGTCAATTGCTTCTTCTAATATTCCTGCCTCATCCAGAACTTTATTTGCAACTAAAATGGGTGTATCCATCCTAAGAGCTATTGCAATAGCATCACTAGGTCTTGCATCAATGTTTCTTTTACCTAGTTTAGTAGATTCTATCTCCAATTGAGCAAAAAAAACTCCATCTTCCAGATTATTGATGCGAACCGTATTTAGAATGCTATCAATACCAGTGATCACATCACATATCAAATCGTGAGTTAGCGGACGTGGCGTATCGACTGTCTCAATTGCCAATGCAATGGACTGTGCTTCAAATGAACCAACAATCAGAGGAAGACACTTGTCACCCGTAATCTCTTTTAGAATGACAGTGTAACTTTTACTTTCGGAATGATAGGATATCTTAGTTACTTTTACAGGAATCATAAAATCTCATTCAGCTCTTTTTTCAATCTGGCAATATTCTTTACCGGACTTGGGTCGGTGTTATGTGCGATTGCACACCAGTAACTTAGCCAATCCCCATAGTTAATCATATTAAGAAATCTTTCTTGAAATGTACTTTCAGTCATTTCAATTACAAATTGATCTACCTTCTTTTCATTTAATATTGTTTGAGTAATCTCTTGCCTAAATTTTACTCTTTGATTATCTGAATTGTCACAAAGCCATAGTATAAATAAATGGTCGAATAAATTGGAGTTATTCTCCCATCCTACTATTTCATTATGATTTAATTCAGGTAGCTCATTATAATAGCAGAGCATTTTTGAATTCTCACATATCTGGCCTTTTAAACGTAGGGCAGCTACACCCATCGTAGAACTATCAGAATAAATTATAGGTATCTTATGACAAAGTTGGTTAGATAGCTCAAATATTGGATTCTCAGTTGAATCAAGACTATGAAGTTTTCTATTATTAGAGAGAGATTCTATGGCCATAGGTATCCATGTATCGATCTGTGTGTTCAATAGGCCTATTTGTTCCAATAATTTTATCATTGGGACAAATGAAAATGCTAAGGCTGCCCTCGGCTGTAACCCTCCAGGAATAATTATAACATCCTTTCTTATTGATCTAAGTCTATCAGCCAATCCACCTCCAGTGGTCACTCCACAAACAATTGCATTCTTTTCCAATGAATCATCCAAGGCCGCTAGAGTTTCTTCAGTATTCCCTGAATATGATGAACAGATCACCAATATATTCTCATTGACCCAATTTGGAACAGAATATCCACGACAAACCGAAATTGGAACAGTGATATTGTTTTTTTCTAATACTGGTATAACATCACCTCCTATAGCTGAACCACCCATACCCGCGATTACTACTCCCTGTATATTGTCATATTTTTGATTGAGTTTAATGGAATTACCAAGTTCTAGTGCATCTGATAGATTCTCAGGAAAATCCCAAATTGCACTAAACATATTTTCCTTGTCTAATCTCTGATACATCAGTAGGTCCTCTCTTCTATAAGTTTAACAAGTTCAACAAGTTCATCAACAATAATTCCATCAAGTTTATTTAATTGATCTAAACTAGAATTAAAGAAAGACTTGGATATCAATCTAGTTTCTTCAATTATTCCCTTCTTCTCAAAGAAAGATGAGATATTATCAATTAATGTACGTTGGTCAGAATTGGAGATTATATCTTCCCATTCATTCGGGAAATTATCTCTTGCCATGATAACCATAATGGTTTGCTTTCCTTCAAAAATATCACTACCAAGACTTTTTCCCATAGTGTGACTATCTGTAATAATTTCTAATAGGTCATCATGTATTTGAAATCCTCTCCCAAGACATCTACCAAACTGTTCATATATATTTACCAATTCTTTTGTTCCATCATTGTATATGATAGGTAATGCCGCTGAGGCACCTAGCAAACTTCCTGTCTTCTTATCAATCATATTTAAATACATCTCTTTTGTGATGGTACTATCATTTTCAAATTCTTTGTCTAAGGCTTGTCCTTCACAAATTTCTAATGTTGTACTATTAAAATATTTTGATACAGAACTGAAATTGTATGAGAGCTCATTCAGAACGATCTGAGCAATTGTATATATACCATCACCAGATAAAATTGCGGTTGAAGAGTCCCATTTCTCATGGATTGTTTCTTTCCCATGACGCATCGAGTCATTGTCCATTATATCATCGTGAACTAGAGTAAAATTATGTAATAATTCTACTGCCAATGACATATTCATCAATGCATCTGGATCAATGTTATTAGCTCTACCGGATAGATGCGTTAGGATAGGCCTAAAACGTTTGCCTCTACTTCTAATGGAATAACGTAT
>CALCSS010000138.1 GCA_937893835.1 uncultured Fidelibacterota bacterium | reverse complement strand
CCTTGATGACAGTAATGTATGAGGGAATGGATTTTCTTCGTGCAGAAAAGATCATAAATGAAATACCCAAGCCACAGTATGTAGTACTTGGACATTCAATGAATAAAAAATTAAAAGGAACATTGTTCAAGGTTGAAGAAAATATTCTACATGTCCAGACCGCTACTGGAATAGAGAAGGTTTCCTTGAGTGATGTTGACAGGCTTTCATATAGAACCACTACTGGCAATTATGACCATCTACGTTCCTATACGTTCGCTGTGACCGGTATAGTTGGGTTTCTTATGGCAAGGCTCTATAATGCGCAACGTCCTGCAACATACAATGAATATGGTACAAAAAGGAGTGACCTCAATGCTTTCCGTCAAATCTTTGGAACAGTAATAGGTTTGATTTTTAGTAGCGAAGTATTTGATGCTATAAGTACATTGATGACACCTACTGAGACAATAATCTTATCAGAAGTTGAATATGAGAAAGAAAATTATTAATCATACACGGAGTATTTATGCCTAAAAAACCTTCCGAACCAGAAATTCAAGATAGTTCTACCTCAGCAGTAGACCCACAAAAACAATATCTAATGGACCAGTTTGGTAATTTGATGGAGCAGGTCGGTGATGGTTTTGGTGGACCTCTACAGGAAGAATTGATCAGTAGACTTGAGCAGACGATCGCTGATTTTCATGAAGAGGTCAATGAGATGCTTGGTCGATTGAAAGATAACTCTGAAAAGCGCCATGAAAAACTAAAGGAAATTTGGAATAACCCAGACGCATCAGTCAGTAATGTGGTTGAGAGTGAAGACGTAGAGGAGGGAGGCCCTGGACTCAACACAGAAGAAATGAGCGAGTGGGAAAAAAAGATCGAATCCACTACAAAAGAAGACCCTAGCGACAGTGAACCTCCAAAAGAAGAAGGCAAGAAGAAAAAAGGATTCTTTGGGCGGAAGAAAAAGTAGTAACAAATTCAAGGGTGAGAACTCACCCCCTTTTTTTTACTTTAGTCATTATCATTTCTGTCACAATTTCATTTGGACAGGAACACGAAAAAAACATATCAGAGTACCTATCATTACAAAAGCGTGTATATAGTTTTACTAAATTGGATTTTATTACTACCGAGGGTGAGTTCAATGAGTCTATCTGTACTCTATTAATACCAGACCTAAAAGAAGACAGCCCACCATTTGTTGCAATCTATTATAAAAGAGATAATTCACAATGGTTCACTGAATCTTTATATCGAAAACGTCTAAGATTCAATTTTAAAGATGGCATTCTTAAAATTGACCAATCAAATTTCTGGGATTGGTTTGAAATTGCAGAAATAAAAATTGTTGTTATTTATTAATTGAACTCAATTTACATTTCGATGATTATATGATTTCAATTTACCCACGAAAAAAACTTGATCATTCCTTTCGAAATATATTTTCTGCTCTTTCTTTTGTTTTAACACCCAGGTTAAATGAAAATAGGATATTACATGACATCGAAAATCTGTGGCCTAAAGAGAATGTCATTGTTGGTCTTTCTGTAAGAACCATCTTCGATACGATATTAACTCAACAAAAATTTGAGGATGGAAGTGAGGTGGTCATGTCAGGAATAACCATACCAGACATGGTGGAGATCGTTGAGGCACATGGATTGAAGATCGTACCAGTTGATCTCGATATGGATTCACTACAGGTAAACCGAGATGCAATCACCAGCGCTCTATCCAAAAAGACCGTCATGGTAGTTGCTGCCCATTTATTTGGTTCAAGGATGGATATGACACCCATTTACGACGCTCTCTATGAGAGACCTGATATTCTCATTGTAGAGGATTGTGCCCAGGCATTTGACGGGATAGGAAAATATACTAAACAATCGAGGACAGACATTAGTATGTTCAGCTTTGGTTCCATAAAATCTGTTACTACTCTAGGATGTGCAATTGGATTTGCAAAAGAACCTAATTTTCAACGTCAAATAAAAGATTCATTGGCAAAGTACGATAGAGTATCCAATACTCAATTTCTGAGCAAGGTATTGAAGTACTTCATGTTAAAGTTCTTAGAAAACCCTTTTATTTATGGATTCTTTATTTCATTATGTCAACTCATGAAGGTTGATTATGATAATGTCATCATTTCATCGATTCGAATGGTAAAAAATGCTGGACTATTAGAGACAATAAGAAAAGCTCCACCTCGTGCGCAGTTAAAGTATCTTCTACATAGATTGTCAAATATGAATGACGATCATTTTTCAAAAAGAAAAGAGGCTGGTGACTATGTAAGTACAAGACTCAAAAGATCTAATGTACATGGGTTTAGGAATGACACCCATAGTTATTGGTTATTTCCGATCAGAACACCAAAGCGTTCTATTCTAGTAAAAGCCTTATGTGATGCTGGCTTCGATGCAACATTTACCTCAACTCAATTGATATCTATAAACCCGACCGATGGCGGAATGGCTCCCGAGAATTGCGAACAGTATATGTCGGAAACAATATATTTGCCTGTTTATGAATCATTACCTATAGCAAAACTTGAAATCTTGATTTCGGTTGTGAATGATAACACATAAAAATATACAAAGAATGTTTCATTGATCTGTTTATCTATTCACCAAACGCTGTAAATTGTAGCCATACATATTATTTGAAAATCAATTTCTGGCCGTGCTAGATGGGGAATTAGCGGTGCCCTATGACCTGCAATCCGCTATAGCAGGATCGATGCTATCGCCAGGCTATTGCCGACCTATTTGATAGTAATAAGTGGTGTTGAGATTCTGGACTGTTGCAATAGATGATAGACGAACCCCGTCAGGCCTGGAAGGGAGCAGCGGTAAATCTTCTCATCTATGTGCTGACAGAGACCAGAGTGGAACTGGCTGTTGCTCTTTGAATTTGTAGCGGAATGGTCGAACGTTAGTGCACGGCCGAATAAATTATGGCATACA
>CALCSS010000137.1 GCA_937893835.1 uncultured Fidelibacterota bacterium | reverse complement strand
ATCATTTATCAATCTGATTGAGCACTATATTGCTCTTCCTAAATGAAAGCAATTAATAGACTAAATCTTTACCTTCATATAAACTATAAAAAGGTCTCACATCTATGAGGCCAGGTATGAGTGTATGATAACTATAATCAAAAATCATTCCCAATATTTTTCATTTATTATTTTTCGAAAATCATCATTGATCAAAAAACGATGTCCCTTATCCTTATGGACACTAGTATGGGTAGAATGGTATGTATTGATATGTTGAATAAAATCAACGATCTGAACCTCAACATCATTACCTTGCTCATCTGGTACTAGTACCATCATACTATTACCCATGGGAGTGGAATCATATGCTTGTATTTTGCGATTGGGAACTAAATATAAATTATTTGAATATTTTCCTTTATATGTCTCACAGTCCAGTGGCCTGTTCCAAGGCTCTCTACATTCACTATCTATGATCATATTACTATCATAGACCTGCTTTCTTGTCCAATGCAGAGAAAGCTGATTCGAATATTGAGACTCAATTAAACGATCAAAGTCACTTGATATATGGTCATTGAATAACCATTCACCAGATCTTTGATCATTATAGAACTCTCCATTAAGTATGACATCACTTATTGAAAATGTAAAGTTTTCCAAATGTGTATTCTGAATGAGGGTTGCCTTATGAATTAGAATGGTACCATGTTTCAATCCATTTCGATAGTCTATATTTGTGATTAATCTTATACTTGAATCTATCCAATATCTTTTCTTATTCACTTCCTCAGGTTCAACCCATGTCCAGGTACCCTCTTTTTTATCATTTAAATATAGACCCATGATACCAGCCAACATTTCTTTCCTATTATAATATTGTTTGAAATAACCATTTTTTATCCCACCAATTATGGTACACTCACTGATCTTGGTAATCTTAGATTGTCCTAAAAATATTTCAATTCTTCCAGTGAATAAATCATTTGTATCCTCATTATACCAAAGATTGTCATTTTTATATATTTTATTAGGAAGGAATAAATATTTCTCACTATCTCTAGTCAAATGTTCAATCTCATCAACAGGCTGCTGACCGTTTATAAAAGAAGAAACTAGCAATATGATAAGTATTAGTTTATTACGCATATTCAAATGTAGGCATCATTATACAAACAAAAAACCTAGGAAGTTGATCATGTATCGATTTGACCTAAATTTTTGCTCAGGTATAGGTTCATATAACCTTAAATTATTGCAAAGAATTATGACAAATATATGCCGGTGTGGCGGAATTGGTAGACGCGGTGGATTCAAAATCCATTTCTTGCAAGAGAGTGGGGGTTCGAGCCCCTCCACCGGTACAGACAATAGCTAAAATATTGCTATTCGGTAGAAATAATTTTTTCTTGACTTGTATTAAATAAACCAATACTTTAACCAATGAAGGTGCTGGTTTGGTACCTTTGGTATGTGGAAGGGGTAGACGTTCATTTCGTCCGAGGTCTTGATGAACGCTGCCCCATTTTTTTTATTACATACTTTAATGTATAAATTAAACTAATTCCTATATATATTAATAATACTAGCTTTATTCGTACTTAATAAACAACTATAAGAACTTATAATTTATTAAAGAGTAGTAAGGGTAATTTTCATTCGTAATGGCAATAAGTAATTTTTTACTCAGCCCTAAATCCAATAAATTGTTATATAATATTTAGGATACTAAACTAAGTCAATCATTCAGGCAACTTGATATTTCATCCCAAGTGAAGCCCTTTCTCCTTAAGTGATCTATCATCTTTTTATTATGTCCCATACTCTGATTGTCGAGTTTCATTCGTTTTTTTATTATTTTCTTGATCAAATGGTCCGGCGGACATTCAACATATAATTCATCCATAATCGGATTCAAGACCTCTTGTGGTATATTATGTTTCATGAAACGATTAATAACGGCAATTTTCCCTAACAACTTTGTTTTTATCAAATGATTAGCATATACCCTAGTGAATTTCTTATCATTCAAATATCCCTTTAGTGTCAACTCATCTAAGATTATTTTTATTTGATCATAATGATATCCTTTTTGCAACAAAGATCTTTCAAGCTCTTTTGTACTTCTATCTCTGTATGATAAAAAATTTAAAGCCTTGGACCTTATGGAATGAAATAGCTCATCAGCCTTGATCTTTGAAAGGAGATCAATTGAAATATCTTGCCCTACAGTAATTCCGTGCATAAGTAAAACGTCTCCAGATATACCGAAGACGTCTCCAGACCTACAATGAATGTTGAATCTATTTTTACTGCGTTTTTGGGGTATTATAGACTCTATTATATTATTCAGATTTAGTTGTCTCCACATCTATTCCCATAAATGACATTACCTTTGTTGTAATAGTATCTAATACGTCATTATTCTCTCTCAGAAATGTTTTTGAATTTTCTCTACCTTGTCCAATTTTCATATCATCAAAGGAATACCACGCTCCTGTTTTTTCAACAATGTCCCCTGATACAGCAAGGTCTAATACATCTCCTTCATAGGATATGCCCTGCCCATACATAATGTCAAATTCTGATTGTTTAAATGGAGGTGCACATTTGTTCTTCACAACCTTGACACGGACTCTGCTTCCAACCATCTCGCCACCATCCTTCAAGCTTGTTATACGTCGAATTTCCATTCTGATTGATGAATAGAATTTTAATGCCCTTCCACCAGGAGTAGTCTCAGGATTACCAAACATGACTCCAATCTTCTCCCTGATCTGATTTATGAAGATAACTGTGGTATTGGACCGACTGACCGTACCTGTTAGTTTTCTTAAGGCCTGCGACATTAGCCTTGCCTGCAAACCAACATGAGCATCACCCATGTCACCCTCTAACTCTGCTCTGGGAACCAATGCCGCTACTGAATCAATGACAATTACATCCACTGCACCACTACGAACAAGTGTCTCACATATTTCCAGAGCCTGCTCACCAGTATCAGGTTGAGAAATAAGCAGTTCCTCGGTGTTTACCCCTAGATTCTTTGAATAGTCAGGGTCAACTGCATGTTCGGCATCAATATAGGCAGCAAAACCCCCTGCCTTTTGTGCTTCTGCAACAATATGTAGTGCCAATGTTGTCTTACCTGATGATTCAGGTCCATAAATCTCTATTATTCTGCCTCTTGGAACGCCTCCTACACCCAATGCAACATCCAGTGACAGACAGCCAGTAGATATAGAATTTTCCATGGTGGGTATATGCTCTTCGCCTAATCGCATGATCGAGCCTTTTCCAAATTGTCGGTCAATCTGAGTAATAGCTAATTCTAATGCTTTAGCTTTTTTTGTTTCTGTTGCCATAAAATCTCCTTAAAGTGTTTCCCCAAGAGGGAATGAACCTAATAATGTATAAAGTGTACCGGATGGTAATAATTCACTAGATAAAAATTGCACACGATCTACCGTGAAATCAATTGGATCATACGATGATTTCAAAAAAGTAGAAATATCAGGTGTGAATTTTTGAGGGTATTTGACCCTTGCCAGGGTAATATGAGGAAAATACTCCTCTCTTTCAGGAGCAAATCCCATATTCTCCATTTTCTTTTCTATGTTTACAAATAAATTTTGCAAAGGTGAGATATGCCCACTTATACCAAGCCAGAGAACTCGGGGCCGTTCTGGCAACGGGAAACAACCCGTTTTATCAATACACAGATCAAAGGGCCTGATCGATGAAGCTACTTGCACTAATTCAGTCTTTATTTCATCAAATAGTGATTCAGGAGTATTGCCGAGGAACTTGATAGTGAGATGTAAATGCTCATTCTTTACCCAGTTTATATTGGATGGTGAATCTTCCAATGTAGAATAAAGCATATTCTTTTTGGATCTCACATCCTTAGGGATGGGAATTGAGATGAATGTACGAATTAAACGCTCAGACATTATCCATCTCAAGACGCAGCAAATTCAAAGCAACTTGGCTTGTCCTTAATTTATTCTTGCTTCTGCCTGATCCAAGATTGAACTTGCGAACCATTATTTTATCTGCAGATGAAAATCCAATATAGACCAGACCAACAGGCTTATCGTCAGTCCCTCCGCCTGGTCCAGCTATGCCAGTAACGGACAGACCAATATCAGAGGAGAACATCAATCTTACTTTTTCGGCCATTTCTTTTGCAGTCTGCTCACTGACTGCACCATATTTCTCAATACTATCTTTGTTAACACCCAAAATATCTATCTTTGAATTATTACAATAGACCACGGCGCTACCTTTAAAGACCTTAGAACTACCAGAGACCTCGGTCACTCGGTGTCCTATGAGACCACCAGTGCAAGATTCAGCAAACGAAAGTGAGATGTTTTGTTCCAATGCTAATTTTACGACTGCGTCCTCTAGTTTATTATTATCCATGGCAAAAACATTATCACCCAATAAAGAGGTAATTTCTTTTACCAAAAATTCTTTGGCACTATTATCATTTGAGTTGATACGAATATCAACCCCAAATAAAGATGGGTAGTAGCCTACTTCACATCCGTGGTCATTCTGTATTGGTATGCGTATTTTCTCGATCAGAGCTGACTCTGGAATCCCTGTCGTACAAATGGTCATTGAATGGACCTCCAGCTTTGACCTTACCTTCAACCAAGGTAGTACACTAGCTCTTGCCATAGCTTTCATTTCTGATGGTACACCAGGCAAGGAGATAAGGACGGTCTGCCCCATTATGAATTTGAAACCTCTGGCAGAACCGATTGGATTATCAATGATATCACCGTCCAAGGGAACCAATGCTTGATTTCGGTTTGATTCTGGAATAGCCATACCAAATTTATCAAATCTGTAAGATAAATGATTCCAATACTCTGAATCAAATTTTGAATCTGATCCAACAAACTCAAATAGACTTTCTCTCGTTACATCATCATCAGTTGGCCCCAGTCCACCAGTCAACAATAGGCATTCTTTTTTATCTTGATCGATCAGTTCATCCAATATAGTCATAATAGAGGATTTATCATCTGGAACCACTATCTGGGTCTTGACCACGCATCCTACCGAAGTCAGTTCTCTTCCAAGCCAAGTTGCATTGGTATTTAGTGTTCTGCCTGACAATAATTCATTACCAATGGAAAGGATTAAAACCTTCATTGATTAAAAAATAGAAGGCTCTGAGTAACCAAACATGATAAAATTCCTGCGACCACATCATCCATCATCACTCCGATCGCATCATCCATATCATCAAAATTTTGAACTGGACCAGGCTTAAAAATATCAAACAAACGAAAAAACAGAAAAGCTATAAGACCCCATAAAATTTCATGAGGTACAAGATAGAGTGAGATCCACATACCGACCCATTCATCTATAACTATAGCGCTTGGATCTTTCTCATTCCAAGCGTCAATTAAAACCGTTGAGACCACAATTCCGATGAAAAATAGCCCACCTGTAATAAGCAAAA
>CALCSS010000136.1 GCA_937893835.1 uncultured Fidelibacterota bacterium | reverse complement strand
CAAGCGACTCATAATCAGAAGTTCCACCTATATTAAAATAGAGTGTACTAGTCTCTATGCCTGTCTCTCCTTCATTGATAAGGGCCGTTACAGTTATCTCATCCAATATACCTGGCTGAACTGGATTGATAGAATGATCCATAATGACCGGTAGAGTTGGATCATAAGGGATTGTTATGACCTGGTTCACAGATTGGTTGACAAGTACACGCTGTAAACCTGTGGGCCAATGAACTATAATAGAATCAATAGTGGATGCATTACCTAAGCCAAATACTAGATTTTGATTATTTTGACTCGAGACCTCTTTCATTTGCCAAACATGTGATCCATCCACAGCGATCTTTACTCGAATACGACTACCAATTATCTGGGTTTCTGTAAGGTATATACTAGTCCAAGAGTTACTATTTCCATTATTATTGTAAAAGAAATTTTGATCCGAATCATTGCTTACAAATGCATCCAGATCCCCATCATTATTAAAATCAACCCAGGATGAACTGATTGAAGTGGCATGACCCACTGCGATCTCTCCAGCATTTATGTGTGTAAAACTTCCTGTGCCGTTATTGTTATAGAGAATATTATAATCATTATTACCGATCGTAGTTACCAAAAGATCAGGGTCACCATCATTATCATAGTCGCCCCAGGATGAACTCGATGAATGTCCTGAATAATTAATGTTCGCTGCTTCGGTGACATTTGTAAAACTACCATCATTATTATGAAATAATTGATTATCTGAGCCACTATTTGCCACAAATAGATCCAAATATCCATCATTGTCGTAATCGCACCATGATGCATGAATCGAATTCGCATTATCATCTATGATAACACCTTCGTTGACCTCTGTAAAACTACCATCTCCGTTATTACGATATAGAGAATTATTACCGTTATTGGCCAAAAAAATATCTTGGTCACTATCATTATCATAGTCACTCCATGAAGCACTATTTGAATTACTTTCAGTAACTATGCCTATAGCCATTATGCTTGTAAAACTTCCATCTCCATTATTATGGTATAAAGCATTATCTGAACCACTATTAACCACAAATAGGTCCAGATATCCGTCATTGTCATAGTCACTCCATGAAGCATGAATCGAATTCGTATTATCATTTACTATATCACCTTCCGTGATCTTGGTGAAACTCCCATCTCCATTATTCGCATATAAAAAATTATTTCCATTATTTGCGACAAAAAGATCAGGATACCCATTGCGATCATAATCACCCCAAGACGCAACTGTTGAATTACCTCCATCATTCACAATGGTTTCATCGGTGATATTTGTAAAAGTCCCGTCTCCGTTGTTACTGTAGAGAGAATTATACGAGCCATTATTCACTATAAAAATATCCTGATCACCATCATTGTCATGATCACTCCAACAGAAGTTGCTACCATTTTCGATGGTAAGATCACCGTTATACTGAGAAAAAATAATATCATCAAATGTATATGAAAGAAATTGATTCACAGAGACGTCTGTGAATGTATACTCACTACCCAACACTGTCTCAATAGTTATAGAATCAATGATCGATGCATTTAGTAGGCCAAATTCAGCATTTAAACTATTCTGTGATCGGGTACTTGTTTGCCCAGAAAGTTCATTGAACTGCCATGTTTCAGCACCATCGATAACAGCTTTACAACGAACCTTTGTCCCAATTATCTGTGAGTTTAGGGATGATAGCTCAATGTTGACCCAATTGTTCAATGGGACGGAATTATAGTATAGGTCATTGGATCCGTCAGTATTGGTGGTGAAGATATCAAGACCACCATCATTATTGTAGTCAGAAAGGGACACACTGGTCACAGTGTACTGAGCCCAATCCAAAGACAGTAAACTGAAAAAAGAACTACCAGGGTTGTAATTGTAAATTCTATGGACGTACACTACACTATTATCAGATTGTAAAATATAACCTGCAAAAAACAGGTCCTGATCACCATCATTGTCCATGTCACCCCAGGCATAACTCGTTGGAATAGCCGGTGTATCTAAAAAATTAAAATTTTCATTCTTGATAAATGTTCCATCTCCATTATTAACATAAAACAGGTTGTTTGCAGTTGGGTCAATTATAAATAGATCTAAGTCACCATCATTATCATAGTCGACCCAGGATGATGATTCAAAATATCCAGTTTCATTTACAAGGTTACCATCCGTTATCTTTATAAAACTTCCGTCACCATTATTTTCATAAAGTTCATTGGATTGGCCACCGGTATTCGTCACAAATATATCCAGGTCACCATCATTGTCCATGTCACCCCAAGACGCACTGGTTGACTGGGACTCATCGTTGACCATTTCACCATCTGTTACCCGTGAAAAATTGCCTGATCCATCATTCTCATATAAAAAATTATTTCCATTATTGGCCACAAATAGATCTAGGTCACCATCATTGTCCATGTCACCCCAGGATGAACCAAATGAATAACCATCATCTGATACGATCTCACCAGACATAACCTTTGTAAAACTTCCATCACCATTATTTTCATAGAGGTAATTTTCATTTGTGTTGGTCTCAGGAGTACTGTAACTCGCGACAAACAAATCCAGGTCACCATCATTATCCATGTCGCCCCAAGACGCATTTAAGAAATTACTTATCTCACTGACCATGGTGCCTGATGTGACATTGACAAACTCTCCCAGTCCGTCATTATTGTATAGAATGTTAGTCCCACCATAGTTCACTACAAAAAGATCTTGATCTCCATCATTATCATAGTCACCCCAGGATGAACCCCTAAAATAACCTTGGTCAGTTACCACGTCCCCCGTGGCAACCGCCGTATAATCTAACTGAGCCAGTGCCAAATCAAGAATGACCAGTGAGGTCATTAGTGCTGATTTGATATGGTAATTCTTCACTCTATTGGTCATCCAATTTAAATCACGATCACTTATTTTATCATCAACATCTTAGAAACAATTTGTAATGATCCATCATTGAGAATTGAAAAATATAATCCCGATGGGACAGGCCTACCATGTTTGCCAATCCCATACCAGTTTACTTCGTATTTCCCCATGTCATGCCATCCATTAGCAAGTACTGATATTTCCTGACCAAGTATATTCAGGATACTTAGTTTAATTTTTCGTGGTTCTGGAATCCCGAAAACAATTGTGGTCGTAGGATTAAAAGGATTAGGATAGTTCCTGTTTAAAAACATACGCTCAGGCACATTGGACATAATTTCCATTAATGCATTGTTTACAACAGACGGTTCACCTATACCAATACGAATATGCCGAGGATACATATCATTTAATTCCCCCAATACTATCTCATCTTCAGTTGACATATCAACTAATGAACGGCCTTGTAGATCTATCAACTGAGCAGAAAGACCCTGACCAATATCATTTAAGAATTCCCAAGACAAAGTAACTGACTGTTCAATACCATTACTCTCTAAACTCACACTCCACAGTTGTAAATCTTGAGATAGGTCTCTAAAGTCAGATCGAAGTCTCTGCCCTTCAATTTGATCATTGATAAAATAGAGCGAGATAGAATTACCGGGTGCTTTTATTTCTGGAACATCGTGCATGTCCATAGAATTCAATGCTCCCTCTTTATTCCCAAAATAATTATAGTGATCTGAATATTCATCCGACCAGGCTCGTAATTCAATTACACATCCACTTTCTCCTAAATGCATCGCAGTTCGACCATTTTCATTTAAAGCGTTGGGATCTATTAATATTGTTTGATCACTGTCCATGCGATTATATAAAGCATATCCCCCCCATGGCTCAAGGACGGTCACTATATCATCCCAACCTTCATTGAACTTTCCATATGATATGGGACCATAAAATATTGCCTGATCAAGAACTAAATTGATTGGGAATTGGTAGGGTGAACTAATAAAATTCCATCCTGGTCCCATAATCAGACTGGTACCATCCATAGAACCTGTTTGACCAGCAGGAGCATCTATTATTAGGTTATCTTCCACACGCTGATAGAGCCAATAGGATTCTCCAAGAACAAGATCAGAAATATCATCTTCATATATCTGAGCAGATCTATCATATCGAAACATTCTCCATATCATACTATCGATCGGACCCAATTTGGCCCCAATGACATAATTTACAGAGCGGTTATCCAGATCAGCAGGAATGGAAAGAATACGCCATTTATCCATGGGTAATCCCGATGAATATGCGCTCCCTTCTACTGATGCTATGGATAGATTTCCTGCCTGAAAACGAACACTGATACCCAGAGTATCACTCATCAATGATACCCCAGTAGGTATATCTACCACAACATAGTAATACAGTCCCGTCGCTGTGACCTTCTCTCCTGGTATGGTTCCCGTATATAAACCATTGGAACCGCTCATCTCAAGCGACTCATAATCAGAAGTTCCACCTATATTAAAATAGAGTGTACTAGTCTCGATGCCTGTGTCTCCTTCATTGATAAGGGTGGTGACAGTTATCTCATCAAAAACTAATGGAGTGGCAGGTGCTACTGAGACATCAGTCAACAAAGCCTCAGAAAGGGTGATCGTGATCGTATCAGATGGGCTGCTTTCCAGTGATGCTGTGTCCACAGCGGTCATGTAATAATAATGTTCAAGTTGAGATAGATTAATCTCAAGATCATATGTTGTGGCGGGCGGGTTGACAAGTTCAACGACTTGATCGATGGCATTAGGGGTATTTCCGTGATAGATAACATAGTGATCCATATCTATCTCATCATTCGAATCCCAGCTTAATGCATATTGACCTTCAGAGTTAGTATAAGAGAAACCAGTGGGCGCTACCGGAGCAACAAGGTGTTGATTGAATTGTAATGCACCCATGTCTGTGACGGTTCCATCCGTGTCCAACTCGAATGCTGGGTCACCAGCGTCTATGGCAGGAGATAGCCACTGAAGATGGTAGTCTGTGTCACCCATGAATAGTGGGTCATTATCAATATTATTTTCCAATCCAAGGCGCAACTCTCCATTATCAACTGCCACAATGCTTGCCTGACCACCTTGTAGATCGGAGAAGAATATTATCAATGAGTCCATGGGACCACTATTAGAAATGGCTATTCCTGATCCATTACCCCATAGAATGGAATTGGTCAACCTTAAGGACGAATTGTTCATCCATATGGCTCCAGCATGCTCCACATCGACTGAGTTGTCACTAACCGTGATGTGATCTGCCGATAGGTAGGAGTCCTTGATGTATAGACCACCGCCATGGTTTGATGTGTTATTGTCAATGATAACATTCTTCAACCTAGGGTGTTGATCGTCCCACATGACACTATCAATGAATAATCCGCCACCCTTGCCTGATGAGTTCTGTGTGATTCTGAGGTCCTCAAATCTAGAATAGGAATTCACTACCAATAGACCGCCTCCAGAGTCACTGTCCGCACCGCCACTTATAGTGAATCCACCAAGATAGGTCGTACTGTCCAAGTTCATAATGGTGACCACGGGTCCAGGTCCAGACTGGCTGGCATCAATGATGGTTGTTTCATGCCCAGAACCAGTGATACTGAGATGCTTTTCATTGAGATCTAGCATCTCATAATAGACTCCCTCCCCAACAAATATTGAATCCCACCAGCTGGATGCATCGATCGCCTTCTGAATGGTTGCGAATGGAGCATCCTCGGTGCCGTCCCCATTGCTGTCGGACCCTGTTACGGATACATGTCTGGATGCAGAAAGATCCATATCAAGGTAGGCCGGAGGACTGTTTTGAAAATTCCAATCGTAATTCCAATTTAGGTCGTAGCCAACACCAGGTGAAGTATTATAAGGACCAGGATTATTTCGTTTAAGATGTCCTTGTCTGTTTTGTATCATAGTACCCCAATAGGATATGGTTCCGCGTATGTCATCAGTCCATGTATAGACACCACTCTCTTCCTCCGAACGGTAAGGGTTTCTGTGACCGCCACGACCATCACCTACATAACCCCAAGGCAGATTTGAGTCCCAGTCATAATACCAAGTTAAAGTGTTTTGCCAGTAGTGGGACAAGAACGAACCCTTTGGACTGATCAGGGCTGCATTGATCTTTATGTCTGCGCCATACATACGACCCTTTGCCCCATTGGGTTTAGTATTGGCAACAATGATGTTTGCACCGGACACAAGCCCCAGACTGTTTTGCGTGCCTCCATCATCGGGGTGGATGACGGCTCCATTTCCATAGGAATCCTCATAGACGATGTCATCGATCAGCCAGATATTGCCAAACAGATAATCGATCTGATCGGTGAGAGGAACACGGTATTGGATGCTATCATCCGTCACCAGTGTATACTGACCACTGAGAACACCTCTTACAAGAACCTGCCCGCCTTTCACATGGATGACCGTGGGACCGCTGTTGGGAAAGAAGGTCTTTTCCAGGGTCACATACTCACTCTCATAGATCAACGAGTCACACGTAAAGATATCACAGTCATTGCCTTGTATGCCCGGTACATTCCAGTACTCAAAGTCAAAATGATGAGAATCGTACATCCCACAGGTCTCGCCGGTGTCCATGGAATGATTGTGGTAATAGTGTGCAGCATTGAACTCCACATCTTCATCACCACTGATCGGCGGGATCAGATACCACCACTGGGTGACATAGAACCCTGCTGGAATAAAGTTTATCTCTGTCATGATCAGGGTATCTTTAGCTGAACCCTCAAGATCGATCTTTGAGTCTCCTCTAAATGTATAGGTCACGTTATCCAATATGTCATTGAAAAGAAGAGAATCATTAATTTCTATGGAATCTATTGCAATGGGTGGATTGGGAATTCCAGAGTCAGAGAAGAATATATCTTCATTACACGCTCCCCAATCAACAACCTCTCCTGTATAATATAAAGAGCCATTACCAAAATCAGGGCAACCAAAGCTGCTAAAACTTATATCACCATTTATTCGAAGGTCACCTTCAAATACATCATTAGTCCCAAAAAGCATCTGACCTTCTATCCAAGCTATGCCACCATTTTGTGATCCATCTTGAAGGACAAATGCATAGTCAGTTAATAGTTCTCCTCTTGCAATGGAGAATAAGCTTAATATGATAGAAATTCGATAAAACATAACCAATTTATTTTATGATGTATTAATGATTTAATCTACCCCCATCTCCCAAATAATTAACCTTTCTGGATGGGGCTTTTTATAAATCGTGTCAGAATCGTGTCACTAATACGCTATAAATAGTGTCATTTAGGTTATTTTAGAACGAATCAGACTATTGAAAAAGCCTCCAATATGGAGGCTTTTATCG
>CALCSS010000135.1 GCA_937893835.1 uncultured Fidelibacterota bacterium | reverse complement strand
TCAATTTCATCATTTACTTCCTGAGTTTACGGCACTTGAAAACGCGAGTATGCCGATGTGGATTAAAAAAGAACCAATAATGGAAAATTATATACTGAATTTATTTGAAACTCTAGGAGTTGTAGATAGAATGAATCATTATCCAAGTGAATTATCAGGTGGAGAGAGATCTCGAGTCGCCCTTATTCGTGCAATAATTAATAAACCTACTATATTATTTGCTGATGAACCAACGGGTAATTTGGATGAAAAAAATTCGATAAAACTCGTTGACCTTTTACACCAAATAAATAGAGATTTCAATCAGACAATTATATTAACCACACATAATCCTAACGTCGCTGCTATAGGCCATAGACAATTCATTCTTGAAAATGGATTATTACATCAATATTAAAGTTTAAATGAAAGAGAATTTTTCAAAAAGAGTACAATTAATAATAAAACGTTCGAAAGAAGAGGCCATTAGACTTGGACATAGTTATGTTGGGTCGGAGCATTTATTACTTGGTGTTTTGAAAGAAGATTCTGGATTAGCAAAAAAGATCATAGATATTTTCGATATAGATTCAAATGAAATGATAACTATGTTAGAAGATTTGATCAAATCATCGGGTGGTACAATGACCTTGGGCCATTTACCTCTTACTCGCAGAGCAGAAAGAATACTCCGAAATGCTTTTAGTGAGGCATCAGCGCGTGGTGACTCAATTGCGGATGATGAACATCTATTACTTGCATTGCTTCTTGAGACGGAAGGTATGGCAAATGATATATTAAAAGCATTCTCTCTAGATTATGATACAGTAAATGATTTAATTGAATCTGATGAAGATAATGATTCTTTAACCAATATGGAATCATCTGTAGATATATCTGGCAAAAGTAAGACACCTACATTGGACCATTTTTCCAGAGATATAACACAGTTGGCAAAAAAAGGCAAATTAGACCCTGTAATTGGACGAGAAAGTGAGATTGAAAGAGTTGCTCAAATACTAACAAGGAGAAAAAAGAATAATCCAGTTTTGATTGGTGAGCCTGGAGTTGGGAAGACTGCAATTATTGAAGGTCTTGCCCAAAGAATCATACGCAAAACAGTCCCACGAATTCTACATAATCAGAGGATACTATCATTGGATCTTGCTTCAATTGTTGCAGGTACAAAATATAGAGGCCAGTTCGAAGAACGTTTAAAAAGTGTTATGGTAGAACTAGAGATGAGCGATGATATTATCATATTTATTGATGAACTACATATGCTTGTTGGAGCGGGTGGTGCCTCAGGCTCCTTAGATGCTTCAAATATGTTCAAGCCCTCCTTGGCTAGAGGTGATATTCATTGTATTGGAGCTACAACTATGGATGAATATAGAAAATTTATCGAAAAAGATGGGGCCTTGGACCGTCGATTCCAAAAAATAATAGTCAATCCACCATCTATCGAAGAATCAATAGACATACTTAATGGCCTAAAAGAAAAATATGAAGAACATCACAAAGTAAAATACACCAATAATGCAATAATAGAATGTGTTGACCTATCAGAAAGATATATATCAGATAAATTTCTTCCAGATAAGGCAATTGATATAATGGATGAAGCTGGTGCCAGAGCTCATATGTATAATTTGGAGGTACCTAAAAGTATTTTGAAAATTGAGCTTGACGTTCAAAGTATTAGAGAACAAAAAGAGAATAAGGTTTCTGCGCAATTATTTGAAGATGCTGCTGAACTAAGGGATAAGGAAAGAAAACTTTTAATTAAATTGTCAAAAGCACAAAAAAAATGGCAAGAAAAAGAAGGGAAGAATCAAGTTATGATTGATTCTGAGACTATAGCAGATGTGGTTTCATTGATGACTGGTATACCTCTATCAAAAGTTGCAGAGTCAGAGAGTCAAAGATTATTATATTTAAATAAAGAACTAAGCAATTATATTGTAGGACAAAATGAAGCTATAGAGAGCCTTGTCAATGCAATCAGACGTTCCAGAACTGGTTTAAAGAACCCCAATAGGCCAATAGGAGTGTTTTTATTTCTTGGTCCTACAGGGGTTGGTAAGACCGAATTAGCAAAGTGTCTTGCTAGATATCTTTTCCCACACACGCATTCGCTTATAAAAGTCGATATGTCTGAGTACACGGAACGTTTTTCACTAACGCGTTTGATAGGGGCCCCTCCTGGATATGTAGGATATGAGGAAGGTGGAGAGCTTACGGAGAAAGTGAGACGCAATCCCTATTCGGTGGTATTATTTGATGAGATTGAAAAAGGGCACCCTGATCTTTTTAATGTATTGTTACAGGTTTTTGATGAAGGGGTTCTAACTGATGGATTGGGTAGGAAAGTTGATTTCAGAAATTCAATTGTAATTATGACATCTAATATGGGTACGAGGGATTTAAAAAATAATGGTTTTGGTTTTGGAAGTAAGATTGATGATGAAGAGTACCTTAAAATGAAAGAAAGAGTATTAGGCCATGTCAAGGATTTGTTTTCACCAGAATTAGTCAATCGGATAGATGATTCAATTGTATTCCATCAACTAAGTGAATCTAATGTTTACGATATTATTGATCTTCAGGTATCAGATTTAATAAAAAACCTTTCAAAACTTGGTCTTAAGTTGAAATTGAATAAATCTGCTAAGAAATATATTGCAAGTAAAGGATATAATCCAAAATATGGAGTAAGACTTTTACGTCGGGAAATCCAAAAATCTCTTGAAGATCCTATATCTGAGATGTTGTTGAAAAAATTATATTCAGAAGGAACAGTCATTACAGTAAAAGTACAAAAAGGCCAAATTGTTTTTAACTATAATGCACCTAAAGCTAGTAAAAAGATTTCATAAATATTTAATATAATAAAATAAAACTATGCCAAAATGGCATATGTAATCACATAAGTATGCCATTATTATTTATTATAACAATTGGTATATTCCTTGCAATTTCTTATAAAATAATTATTTTGATATACACTACGGAAAATATTGGAGATAAATAATGAGTAAAATAATAGGAATTGACCTAGGGACGACCAATTCATGTGTTGCTGTATTGGAGGGTGGTGAGCCTACAGTGATTACGAATCCTGAAGGAGGAAGAACTACACCATCTGTCGTTGGTTTTGCAAAGGATGGCGATCGATTGGTTGGTCAAACTGCAAAGCGTCAAGCCGTCACCAATCCTGAAAATACTGTTTTTTCAATTAAACGGTTTATGGGAAGAATGTTTGATGAAGTTGGTACGGAAATATCTGAAGTCCCATATAAAGTTGATAAAAATTCAAATGGAGCCTGCGTAGTTCAAGCTGGCGATAAAGAATATACTCCTCCTGAGATTTCTGCAATGGTTTTGCAAAAACTTAAACAACAAGCAGAAGAATATCTTGGTACAAAGGTCACAGATGCAGTGATAACTGTTCCAGCATATTTTAATGATTCGCAAAGGCAAGCAACAAAAGATGCTGGGAAGATTTCTGGATTAAATGTAAGACGTATCATTAATGAACCTACCGCAGCATCCTTAGCCTATGGCCTTGATAAGAAGAAAGATGAAAAAATAGCTGTATTCGACCTAGGTGGAGGTACATTTGATATTTCAATACTTGAGCTGGGTGATGGTGTGTTTGAAGTGAAATCATCAAATGGAGATGGCCACCTTGGTGGTGATGATTTTGACCAAAAAGTTATTGATTGGATTGCTGAAGAATTCAATAAATCAGACGGTATTGATCTTAGGAAGGACCCGATGGCCTTACAGAGATTGAAGGAAGCTGCTGAAACTGCAAAAAAAGAATTATCTTCATCTAAACAGACAGATATAAATCTACCATTTGTTACAGCGGATGCATCAGGGCCTAAACATTTAAATTTGACATTATCGCAAGCAAAATTTGAGGAATTGGTCAATGATCTGGTTGAAAGAACAATTGAGCCATGTGTCCAGGCAATCGAAGATGCAGGTTTATCAAAGTCTGAAATAGATGAAGTAATACTTGTAGGCGGATCAACTAGAATTCCAAAAATACAAGAGAAGGTAAAAGAAATTTTTGGTAAAGACCCTAATAAAAGTGTAAACCCTGATGAGGTCGTTGCGTTAGGAGCAGCAATCCAAGGAGGTGTGCTTTCTGGAGATGTTGATGATATTTTATTGCTTGATGTCACCCCATTATCATTGGGTATAGAGACTCTAGGTGGAGTATCTACAAATTTAATAGAGAGGAATACAACTATACCGACAAAGAAATCTCAAGTATTTAGTACCGCAGCTGATAATCAGACCACAGTAGAGATTCATGTTTTACAAGGAGAGAGAGAGATGGCATCAGATAATAAGACCATTGGTAGATTCCATCTTGCTGATATTCCTCCATCTCCTCGTGGTATTCCACAAATAGAAGTAACATTTGATATAGATGCAAATGGCATACTAAATGTAAATGCAAAGGATAAAGCTACAGGCAAAGAACAAAGTATTAGAATAGAAGCTTCGAGTGGACTTTCTGAATCCGAAGTTGATAAAATGGTCAATGATGCGAAGAAGCATGAGACAGAGGATAAAGAGAAAAGGGAAAAGATTGATCTAGTTAATCAAGCAGAACATTTAATATATGAGACAGAGAAAAATGTAACTGAACATAGTGATAAACTCGATGAAAACGAAAAGACTGATTTAAATGAAAAACTTGATATGCTTAAAAAAGCAAAAGATAGTGGTAATCTTGAGGATATTAACTCTGCCATGAATGCATTAAATACTGTTTGGAGTGGGTTAGCATCAAAAATGCATGACACTTCTGATCAAGGAGCCGATTCATCATCTTCTGACACCTCTTCAAATGAAGAGCCTCCTAATAAAGAACAGAAAAAAGAAGGAGAGATAGAAGACGCTGATTTTGAAGTAGTTGATTAATTTTATACTTCTCAAAAAAAGCGCTCATTAGAGCGCTTTTTTTTTATATGGAACTCACTTTCTATATTCAAGTTCATATTGTAATGTTGCTATGATGCAAAAACAAAAAAAATATCTCCTGATAACTGTGCTTATTATTTGCATAATAACAATTTTTTCACGTATATCATTATGGTCAAATCATATCCAATCTATTTTAGGTAATAAATTAGAGCCCTATGGATGGAGTCTTAATGTGGAAAAATTCACGGGCAATCTAATGAGTACCATCATCCTTGATAATATTATAATCGAACATAATAATGGTTCACTCATAAAAGTTGAAAAGATTTCAGCTAATCTTGGAATTATATCCTCATTTTTAGGAAATAATGTATTAGATCTACTTGCCATAGAAGGTTTGGACTTTATTTATAAAAGTGAAAAAGATTCAATTGAGCAGTCCAAAGAAAAAAACATTTCAATAAATTTACCTTTTCAGGTGAAATCATTCTTTATTGATGCAAGAGTGGAAACAATCTTAAATAGTGAAGATCATTCCTTGGACATAATGATCGGTGGTGAATTCAATGGAATTGGAAATCCCTCATTAGATTGTGATCTAGTTAAAGTCTCAATGGATAATAATGCTAACCTTGCCTGTCAGTTCAATCGTTTAAAAATAGGATATGATGATAATTATTATTTTCTGAAAGAGCTTGATGGTAATCTATTTGGCTTGCCAGTTACTGGTGATATCTCCATTGATAAAATAAATACCAATTTAAAAGGCACTATTGATGTATCGCAGTTTAGTTTTCCTGAAGACCTTTTCAGTAGAACTCCTTTAAAGACAAAATTCTCAACTTTTACTGCTCAATTTAATTTTGACTCTGATTTTGAATCTTTTATA
>CALCSS010000134.1 GCA_937893835.1 uncultured Fidelibacterota bacterium | reverse complement strand
AATGTCCAGCATTGGACTGACTGGTCCTAGACCATGGGTCGGATACAGATCTCCGTTACGATCGACCGAGTGCTGTGTCCTCCACCTCGCCTCAGAATATCCCTTCTCGCCAAACTCAACGCCACCTCCATATGGACCAACCCCATCATTGAACTTCACATGTCTCAGATCATGCTGGTAGCCTCCCTGGCAGTGGAGTAACTCACCAAACATGCTCTTCCTGACCATGTTAAGTACCGCCATGACATCGCGACGGTAGCATACATTCTCCATGATCATGCACAACTTTCCCGTCCGCTCTGAGATATTTACAAGATCCCAACACTCATCCACGGTCAGCGCGGCGGGCACCTCTGTCCCAACATGAATACCGGCCTTCATCGCCGCGATGGCCATGGGATGGTGCCACTCCCATGGCGTTGCAATATAGACACCGTCGAGGTCCTCATTCTTGACCATATTTCGAAAATCCTCATCATTCTTCTTGTAGACCCTAGGCTCTGGCCTGCCAGCGTCCCTTATTATCTTTAATGCTGAATCGATCATTCCATCATCTATGTCACATATCGATGGGATCTCAACCTCAGGGTATTTTGCGGCTAGCCATAGCATCCACTGTCCCCTCATTCCCGTGCCAATGATGCCTAGCCTTACCCTATTCTTCATTCGAGATGAGAAGAGGGCCTGGGGCATGACAGCTGCAGCTCCCCCAGCTACGGCTGTTGTCTTCATGAACTCTCTTCGACTTATCTTCTTTGCCATTAGATACTCCTATTTTTTTCCATGGTCATTTGTCCTGAATAACTTGAAAGATGGGATGCTCCTCCACCCAAACCCTGGTCCCTTCCATTTTACATCAAGAGATTGTTGTCCACCTCTTTCAAAATAATCGACCTTTATCCTATGGAGTCCGGTCTCTAGAGGGATCTCACCCTTGACCATCTCCCGGCCATGGAGACCATCGTTGTCAACAATGGGAAATCCATCTATGGATAGACGTGACCCATCATCTGAGATCGTTTGGAATTCATAGGTCCCCTTTTCATCGATCTGCAGGTATCCAAAAAAGGAATGACCAAAATCATTCTCCCGACCCTCATCGATCGAAAGATCAATTGATATTGACTCGTCTACTGGTGACCCTTTGACCATTTGATCACAATTCTCCCACTGGCCCAAGTAGGTCTTTTTACTTAGCCCATTTCCATCGCTCAATAGCTCTATCGGGACTGTAACTATGCGGCTAGACTGCCTACCTTCCATGGTGGCCTTCACGTTCAACATTTCAGGACCATCAACTCTGAATGGACCTTCATAATCAATAAAATTGATGATCTGTTCCGTATTATTTCCAAAGGCGTAATGCAATTGAGAGAATCTAGCATCTGGTGTGATGGTCACATTTGCATGGCCATCATTTATCATAATGCCCACCATGGGGTCGTCAAGGTAAGGCAGTACGGGTATCTTGAACACGTGTACCGGTGCATTACCCAGCACCGCATGGATCTCGTTTGGAATCTCGATGACAAGATCACCGCGAACGTTTCTCCAATTCAATTTTCTTTTCTTTCCAAGATGAGTGATCTGTTCATTTCCAGTGCCACTGATTCCTCTGATGACCAGTCTCTCCTGCGGAATTTTCTCAATGAAGGCAAAAAGATATCTTCTATTCTTAGAAAGAGTAAACCTTACATTTCCTGACCTGACCTTACGGTCGATGGTCGTTCCATATATTGACTCTCCATTCTTTTCTAGCCATGAGCCTATGTCTTCCAAACGATTGACCATGATATCCGGGATCGTGCCATCGGCCCTAGGGCCAATATTCAGAAGGAGATTACCACCCCTACTTACAATGTCAACAAGCATACGTATCAATTCATCGGACGTGCTGTAGTCCTCCGGTCCTTCATTTCTATTATATCCAAAGGACCTTCCTATTCCGCGACACTCCTCCCATCCACGATCTATGAATTCCTCATCAATTTGACCGGAGGATGGATCATATTCAGTAGAGTAGTATCCTCCATGTTTGAATCTTGTCTCTCCCCCCCATCGATCATTGACAACGACATCATCCGGAGCATTGGACTCATTATACAGCCAGGCCAAGAACTCCTCACTCTTCCACTCCTTGCTGTCTCTGTCCCATTCACCATCAGAGAATATGATGTCTGGCCGGTAACGCTGTACCACATCCTTGAACTGGGGTAGCATGTATTCATCCACATAGTTTTTCACATTATCTGGATAGTCAGGATGGTCCCACTCATAGAGCGAGTAGTAGAGACCCGATCTAAGGCCTACTTTTTTTACAGACCGATCTAGATCTCCCAACAGATCCCTGCCTGCTGCACCACTTACAGAGTTGTATCCCTTGCTTTGCTCACTAGGCCACAGACAAAAACCGTCATGGTGTTTTGAGGTAAGGACCACATATCTTGCGCCTGATCGTTTGAAAAGTTCGGCCCATTGATCCGGGTCATAATCAGTTGCCTTGAAGAGATCCATGAATTGCCAGTAAGAAAGGTCCTTGCCGTAATTTTCCTCGTGATATCTCAACCGGGCAGTGTCACCATTGTTCAGACCATTCAAATACCACTCTGCATAGGAATCTTTAGGACCCCATGCCGGTACCGAGTAGAGACCCCAATGAATGAAGATCCCAAATTTTGCATCCTTGAACCACTCTGGGGTCTGGCGAGAGTCCAGGGAGTTCCAGTTGGGTTCAAACTCCTGCGCATTCAACATCAGCATGGACATGAATATAAAGACAGAGGCATGAACCAGTGTTCGTTTGAAGGGGGATATGGTGTAAGTGTGCTTTATGACCTTTTAGATAGGATAATTATCCTAGTATTCTAAAAAAGATCCGGGAAGAACAAAAGGATCTAAACCTATGTCTGATCCTGCAAATTCAGGGATGTTTCCCCTGGTGATGGATGCGCTGTTGCCCTGTAGGTCAACTGAATATTTTGATACGACAGATCCGTTTATGTCGCTATCACCTGCGAGGTAGAACGAGGATCCATAGTTCAATATCGCCCCCTGGACATCCGTGCCATTCAGACCAAGTGCACTGCCCTTTGATACCACCAGACCATAGACCGTGGAATTATCGTAGCTTGCATTTCCCTTTGAATAGACAATGACCGCGTTACTCAATCCAGTACCAAGCTGGGAACCTGAGACCGTGATGTTCCCACTGCATATGATAAATATGTTGCCATTGACAGTTGTATTGGAACTGATGGTGATATTTCCGTCTGCGACAATATACCCTGGACCATTTATCGTCGAGTTCGAGATAGTGATATTGCCACCAGCAAGGAGCTGATCATTGGCATAGCCACCCAGGCTTATCGTAGTATTTGCAAAAGAAGAGTTGTTCATATCTGACAGTATCGGTCCTGATGTCCAGGATGGATTATTTTTTATTGAGCCATCGTTATTTGATTGAGTCTGCCCATCATTGGCCACAGATCCAGTGCCCTCTTGAAAATCATAGTACGCGGTCAGACCGGATTCATCGCCCTCTAGGATAGCATCCTTATGTTCAGAGATCTGTGCCTGTGTCCTCGTGGTATTCCACAATCTGACCTCGTCTATCAGACCACCAAAATATTTTTCACTGTTATAGTCTCCAGTATGGAATTTGGTGTCCCTGTTTCGAGCTATGGAAACATCTCCGCCGTGGTTCCAGAGTTTTGAACCTTGACCTGATCCAAATTGCGTTCCATCCAAATAACCTTTGAAGGCATTGTTCGTTACATCATTCCCACCATTTAGAGTCAGTGCCACATGGTGCCAGGTATTACTCTGGATATTGCTTGTTGACAACCACGTACCTGGATCCCAGTCACTCTCACCATTTGGCTCGTTCCAGCCTCCAACATATAGTGAACCTCCATAGACATAGATGTTCAAACCCCTGACCGTGCCCCCTTGTTCGTAGATGGTCTGTTTCCGTGTGGTTATGTCCTTGTTGTCTACCCTGAACCAGGCCTCAATCGTCTTCTGGGTGTGATTGTGACTACCCGTATTGATGTCACTAGAATTATTGATCTTTATATATTGGTTGCTTCCATTGAAATCAAGGGCATGGTTGGTGTAGTCTCCTGCGGCAGAGCTTGCACTTGTCAAAAGGGCCTCATACTGGCTGATGTCGATCTCTGGAAATGTGGGAGGAGAGGATAGAAGCGTCCCGCCCGTCCCTGTGCTGGTATAGGTGACACCACTATTGGCGCCACTGTTTGACTGGACATTTCCATTGTAGAACATATCACCCGATATGCTTCCATTTGTCTCTGTGAATGTTTGACCACTGCTGTTGCTCCCATAGAATGAGAAGCAGAAAGCCTCTGGGAGAGAGGATATGAGGAACCTGATATTTCTCTCAACATCATCGATCTTCCCTCTGCTTTTCAGTGTGAGGTAATGTGTCTTGGACAAGGAACTGCCGCTCTCATCGTTTTGGCTATCAAATTTGACAGTGTAGGTACCATTATTGAAATTGCCGGTTATGTTGGATGTATTTCTCGATGCCTTGTACGTCTGTAGACCACGCTCGATCCCCGTCATGGCGAGG
This sequence comes from uncultured Fidelibacterota bacterium, assembly GCA_937893835.1. Taxonomy (GTDB): domain Bacteria; phylum Fidelibacterota; class Marinisomatia; order Marinisomatales; family UBA1611; genus NZWG01. The sequence goes on along the minus strand of CALCSS010000134.1, from coordinate 2,443 downwards.
TTCCGTACCTTTATGTCTTGAGTGTGATACCCGCCGGTCCTTGTCTCGATCACAGAGAAGCGTGCGAGATAGAATGCAAAGAGACTGAGCAAGATGAAGACACCCATGGTCGATGCCATGAGTATGACACCTGACTCATCATTGATCTTGTGCTTGATGCCCATCAGTTGTGGTAGCTCATCTTTTTACCAAACCTAAAGCTGTGTGGGTACACAAATGAGCTTAAGGAAAGGGTCTCTGAATCATTGGTGAAGGTCAGGTCCAATTTTGATATTCTGATATTTTGTGCCTGTTCGACCGATAGGCCTCCTGAGGATGGTGAGATCACGCTAAAATTATTGTCATAGAATGAAAAACCATTCGAATTGGAATATGCAACAGAGTTTGACAAGGGGTTATAGTTTCCACTTCCCAGCCTGAGATTCAAATATCCTTCTGATCCTGTCTGGAAATCCTTTTGATCGCCACTCCCATCTCTTAGATACAGACTGTTCTGATCGGACTGAACAAAATCTGAGGGAGATGCCTGTCCCTGTGTGTCCCTCATTATCCTCCAGAATGCAGACCTGGACTCACTGACGAATCCCTGGCGATCTGTCTCACCAACGAAGATCTTCGCTCCCTGAAAGAGCATGCTCGCTGCCATGGAACCAATGATCCCTATGATAACGATCACAATGATCATCTCGATCAGAGTGAAGCCCCTGCGTGAATTGCGTACCATGCCTATAGCCCTGGACTAATGATCATGGTATCGGTTATGGCAGAGAGAGTAGGGTGAGATACCTTGACCATGACGCTCTTATAGTCGGTCTGCCCTGATTGTGATGAGTGAAAGCCCGATGTTGGAGATACATAGTTGACGGTCACATCACAGCTAAATGCGGGGTGCTCGCTAACGGAAGAAATGGAATATCCATTGAAATCATCGATGTCATCAAAATCGGTCAACGATGATTCTCCATTGCTGGTCTCCTTGCCTAGCGTGGAAGACCAAGGCGCAGAGAGATTTTCATCAAATCGCCTCGCACGGATCTGGTTCTCAAGACTGCTGAGGATGACACTCTGAATGGTACGTAACTCAGACCTGGCCCTGACACTCTTCCCTGTGTTCAGTGCATTCAAGAAGACCATGAAGGACAGGGTCATCAAAATGAGGACGACCATCACCTCCACAAGGGTAAATCCTCTTTGATCTATCTTGCCTTCCCTGATCAATTCACACTCCATCTTCCTGTGACAGGTTGGATGGTGATCGTGTTATCATTAAGAGCCAATGATCCTCCTGCCTTTACATCACCAAGAGGAAGAAACTGTAACTCTGAGGAGCCATTGAAATTGACTGACTGGAGATCCACATCTCTCATGGTTGAATTGTCCAATGAGATCGTTCCGTTGTCGCTATTTGGAAAATCCTCAATGGACAAGCGTGATCCATCAGGCCCATTGAAGATGGCGTAACTCTCCTGCGAGGTGGAGAATACAATGGTTATGGTATCGTGCCTTCCAAATGCCATTGACCTTACAAGGTCAATGTCACTTGTGACCTGATCGATGGCTATCTGTTCTCTGATGGTCGAAAGCCCTGTTCTGGTGCGGGTCATGGCTATGGATGCGAATATGCCAATGAGCACGATGACGACAATAAGTTCCACCAGGGAGAATCCTGAGGAGGTCAATACTGTTGAGTTTCTTTTTATTTTATCCATGGTCAAAATAGGATTTCGACCAGAAGAATACGATTTTATATAGAGTAAGTAAAGGACTTTCCGAATGAGGGGCTATCCTCATCGATATCCTCGATCTTGATATAGAACATCACCTCACCCGTTACCTGATTCGTATCATTCCAGGTCACGTACATGAATGGGCTATTATTCGCATTCTTTGGTAATTCTCCGGTCGAGAACAGGTTCTGTGGTGCCTGATCCGACAAGGTAGAGTCCATGGGCGTGCTCGACCACTGATCATCCATGACCTTTTTCTCGTTATCTGGTGAGGGTGGGAAATGAGCGACCCTGCCCCTTTGCTGATGCATGCGATAAAAGTAATGAAAGAATGTCTCTCGAATGGTCTGCATGTTCGCCACGTTCCGCTTGCCCTGCATCTCCTCAGAGACACCATTGTATGCTGGGATCGCAAAGCTGAACAATATCCCCATGAGCGCCAGTGTCACCACCAGCTCCATCATGGTAAATCCTGCCGCGCTCTTGTCGTCTGTCTTTTTCGGGTGTGTCACTTTCATTGTTTCCTTATGTATCAATTTGATCCTGAATTTAAAAAGGCCCCAGTGGAAACCGGAGCCTTTTTAAGATAATTGTGGTCTTTAATCTAATTAGATCAGATCAATTCCTTAGCTACCAACACCGGATTCTCTTGCGCCCATTGTGCCAATACCATCAGTGTTGATCCCGGTATTTGTCACAGCGTTACCATCACTGTT
>CALCSS010000133.1 GCA_937893835.1 uncultured Fidelibacterota bacterium | reverse complement strand
ACGCCTATTAATTTCTCATACTCTGCAGCGCCTGGCATGCCAGCCAGTATGCCTTGTATCTGTCCGCCCAATACGTAGGGCATCATCTCGTTTACAATGATCGATGTCGTTCCCGTGCTCATTGGAACACCAGTGGGGTCAGATGCAAAGAGTACCCATTCTGTCGTACCGGGGTAACCTGCTGATCCTGAGAACAAGAAATCAAAGTCCTCAAATCTATTGACCCCCTCCATCATTGGAATCTCTGCCAGTTTGGTTCCTTTGGCGTCTATGGTAAAAACCTTTCTGATATCACTGACTATTCCTTTCACGACGGCCTCAGCACCGGGTCTAAAGCCCAATAAGACGAAGTCCTCACCATAGGTAAGTCCATACTCATTGACCGCAACCTCATCAAGCGCCTCCTCTGCCATGAACTGACCATCAGCCCATAAACAGGTCACATAGACCTTATGACCTCTTTTAAGACCAAACAAATGACGTAGCAAGGATGTCACCATTGGGTGTATCTCTGGTTTGGTGCTTGGTCCATATTCAACTGATAATAATATTTTCGAGTTTGGTTCAAGGGACTCAACAAAATCATATACCTGTTGTGAGTCCTTGCCAGGTCTTACAGGTAATGACAATGGATATATCAAAGGAATCAACACCACTATACCAATGATCAAGAAGATCCATCTTCTATCCACTTTGGCAAGTTTCAATATCATCTCAATCAAATAGTTCATCATTCGCCTATGTATGATCTCTCTATTCCCAGTATGTAACGTATGGAGGTACCAAATATTCCCAACCCGATGCCTATCATGATGGATCTTGAACCAGCACTGTTTGGATATCTGTAGATCCACTCCTGTAGATATGGCAGATAGAAGATCCCAGGCTCATCTAATGGCCAGCCCATGGAATTCCCAGCCACGCTGACCAAGATAATTCCCGCTCCAACAAAGATGGCCGTGTACTGTTTGTTCTTGAAGAATGAATTGACAACGATTCCTCCAATGAGAACGAGTAAGTACAAAATGAACCAGCTAGAGATGTAACTGCCTAATGGCACGCGACCTATCATGATGATGATCCCTGATGATAGTAAAAGAGTCGCCTCAAAATTTCTGATACGGAATGCCCTATAGGATGCAGATGCAACATAGAAGGCCAATAGCGCAAACATAGTTGCCTGCATCGGGGCCACCATATAGTTGAACATCCACTTGAATAATGTGCCCTTGGCGGTCACATGAGAACCCCAAGCAGCCTCAGGATTGCCCTTGATCACAAAACCCGCTAGCAAGGCAAATATTAGGCCTCCAATGGCAAACAGGCTATACTGCCATCCCTTTTTCTTCCTCAATATTTTTTGCATCTGCAATTTGAATAAATTTAGACCGCCTAGGAAGATCGCAAAGGCAGCTAAAATATCGAACCACTGGGTCGCATCATCATCTACAAAGGACTTGAAGGTGGGTTGATCAATGAACCAACCTAGTAGGGTTGCAAAACCAATGCCGGAGACGATCATGATGGGTATTTGTCTTTTCCAGAGCATGGGCTATCTCACCGTCAATATATTCAAGATATTCAGGTCCAAGATTCCTGCGTCAAATAGGACTCTAATAAAAACGCCACCGATCGTCAACGCTAGTATGATCAGCTTTATCAAATCCTGTCCCTTAACAGCACCAACCAATTCAGGTTTATCAGATAGGTAGGCACTTGCTGCAAAGAACTCTTCACCTATCAAGGTATAGTCACAGGCGGTCACAAAAAAAGGTATCTGGGACTGAGAGGCGGTTCCCGCTATTTGAATCGCACCGATCGAATTTCCAGTTTCAGCAAGGATGAGTGACTCAGCATAAAATTTACCCATATATATGCAGGCGGCAGGTTTTTCACGCACCATGATCCCATTGACCCCAGCTGCATAGGCGAACTGTTCATCGGTCACATAGTGCACCATATCCTCGTGAAACATATCTGGACGACCCTCTACCAAGTATGACTCCTTGCAGGCCTCTCTTGCTGCCTTCATAACGATGGCACGACAAACCGGTACATTCAGTGGTGTCTCATAACGAGCTGTCATCTTGGACACATGACTAAGCACGATCACACCCGCAACGGTCTCCACCTGATCCATGTCAGAGATCCCAGGAACGAACAGTACTGGTTTTCCCATCTCAGTGGAACGCCCGACTGCCTCCTCTACGGCCTTCAGACCGGGAATGGTTCGAAGAAAGATTTCCTCGCCCCTTTGCGCCTTTCTAGTATTGAAAATGAGTATTCCACTAAAAACAATGATCGCCAAAAACATCACGAATCGTTCAACAATGAAATAGGGCGCACCAAAAAACCAATACCCCAGGAATATCAATGTAAAGATACCGCTGCCGATCATGAAATCACGATCATTCATCTCTATCTAACTCTTCGATCATCTCCAATAGGATCTCAACATTTTTTGGTTCTTCAAAAACTTGTACAGTTCTATAATAATTTTCAGCCTGGATAAAGGAGTTGATTATCGGACCAAAAAATACGAGAAAATGACTTCCTAAAAGTGATAGTGGTTTAGTCATCTCAAGAAAGAATACGGCAGGTGTAATGAGTCCGTATTGGTGTATCTTTTTTGCGATCTTCTCTAAAAATACCTTATCCTCTGGGGTCAAAGGTAATTCACCGGATTCAGAATTGAACGTAAAAATTTCTTTAATATTCATTTGTTTAGTCAGTCAGTCTCAAGCATCTCTAGATTTGATCGAGGGATCACCACAACCTCATCATCTACCCTTACCTTGGCAACTCTGACCATTGTCTCTGACTCCATTTGCTGTAATTCTGCAGGGAGTGAATCGACCCGACCTATCTTGCCAAAGAACGGTGATCTGATAACTCTTACCAGAGATCCTTCTTTTATTCCTAGTTGTTCCGGTCTAAGATCTCCATCAGTATTTTTTTCAACATCCTCCAATGGAATGACAATTTCCGGTCTAATGACCCCGGCACGAATTTGAGTGGCTCCATTTATGGAGACAAATTTACCATTATTTTCTTTCAATAGATCAAATGTGCGCTCACTCATTTCAATATTTCCATAACCTTCGGTCACGATCAATGAGGTGACCAGATCCTCTGTCCCTGTGATCGCAACGCCTAGAGTATATCCCAAGACCTCTTCAAGGTCATAGTAATTAAAACCACCTACTACGATCCCTCCTACATTAAGCTCCAAAGCCTTCTTATAAGCATCTATTCCAATGAATGATCCTCCAACAATTATCTTTCCCTCATGTGACTCATTAATATCTTCCAAGGATAATTCATTTCCTCTTTCAGAAGAGATCACACAGAGCGACCCTCTTGCCTCTCCACCAATTCCAAAGATACCCTGAACATAGGCTGCATTGGATTCAACTGTCACACCCTCCTGTTCGATGATATTAGAAACGACACCACTCACATATGCATCCACCTCTACAGGAATGGGAGCCTCGCGCATGACGATCTGACCTGTGACATCTGATATGGATTCTATCTCACCTGATACTGGTGACATGAGGTCAGATTTAAAAAAACCGAATAGGCCATCGGTCTGAGCTATCCTATCTCCCTTATTAACTTTATCACCTTCTTCGACGGTCAGGACATCATGAATATCCGCAGGAGAGATATTCAATCTATTTGCAACCTTTACCATATGCACATTACCAGGAAGATTTGTTCTTGCGACAATGTCATCAGCCTGCACCATATCGCCCTCTTTTTTACATACCTCACCCTTTATGGGTAATCTACGGTCTTTCCGAACTTTCGAATGTTTTAGTACTTTTAATCCAGGTGTATATGCATGTGCCATTATTAATGTTCTATTTTAGTTCTCTGGGTATTCATTCAACGCTCTTGACCATGACCTCAAAGATTCAAGTCTTCTTTCCTGATCAGATGGAATGGTTATTGGCCTGTCTCTGCCATCAAATATCAGGCCCACCGTTCCACCATAGATCTTGGTCCTTATTTGTTGACCAGCACCAGCTCCGAGATCCATTTTCTTTGATGGGGTAAGAACGGCCTTTATAGGTTCATAGGGTGCTTCGACCCTCACTATCTCATTCTTGGTCAATTCCTGTTCAATGGAGGAACCATCACTCATGGTCAATGTTGCAGAGAGGATGACCTCGCCTGGTTTTGATCTGCCTACAGGCGTGATACAAGTTCCCAGTCTTATGAGACAATCCTTATGAAATACTTCCAATGCTGCCTTACGTGATTCCTCGCTGAATTCTTCCTTGTCAACATGGGCCAGAACTCCTAGTTGAGGCATCATGAATATTGAATCAACGGCCAATTGGGTTATACCTTCTGGCATAAAGGAATCAATCAACATCTTTGCAGATTGCTCTCGTCTGGGAGCATGACTCAATACCCCACCAGAACCGACCAATAGGTCAAGGTCCATCATATTGACAAGTGATTCTCCAGACGTAGTTTGCTCAAAAGCATCTGAAATTGTTCTTTCCTTTTGAATTCCCTTCAACCCCACAGCGAATTCCTTATGCTGTCTGAATGACAATCTAAGGGCCTCTCTGGCTATTGATTGCTCAATGAATAATTCTTCCAATGATTGAGGGACTGTGGTAGGACGTATCATCTTATTACCAATTCTATTGGTCAGTTCCTTTCGATCGATCTCAAATGGAACCCAGCGTAGGACATTATCGAGTCCTGATTCGGCTAGCACATTGCATATTGAGTAGCTCATACCAAGGTTTGCGCTGACGGTCCTATTGAACTTTCCTTGGAATACTGAAAAGATATCGGTGGTGGCTCCCCCAATATCAACTCCAACAACCGTGATGTCCTCCTTTTCAGCTATCATTTCTATTAGAGAGCCAACTGCGCCAGGTGTTGGCATGATAGGTGCATCCGTCCATGACATCAATTTTTTATAGCCGGGTGCCTGTTGCATCACATGTTCCATGAAAAGGTCATGTATCTTATCTCTTGATGGTTCCAGATTCTCTCTCTCAAGTACAGGTCTAATATTATCGACAATATCAAGGTCGACCTTCTTACCCAGTGTATCGTCTATCTTATCTTGCGCCTTATTATTTCCTGCGTAGATGACAGGAAGCTTATATTCTTGACCTAATCTTGGTTGAGGATTGGCCGCTGCGAGGATCTCTGCCAGTTCAACAACATGTGAAACGGTACCTCCGTCAATTCCACCAGAAAGAAGGATCATGTCAGGCCTAAGTTCCCTGATCCTCTTTATCTTTTCATGAGGAAGTCTTCCATCATTGGATGCGATGATGTCCATGACAATTGACCCTGCACCCAATGCCGCTCTTTCAGCGCTCTCACCAGACATGCTCTTGACCACACCCGCTACCATCATCTGTAAACCCCCACCAGCAGAGCTCGTAGAAATGTAGATATCAACTCCATCTGATTCATTGGATGGGGTAATGATCCTATCATTGTCTATGATCCTCCTGCCAGACAATTCCTCTATCTCCATCACCGCATTCAACACACCTCTTGTAACATCCTCAAACGGAGCCTCGACCGTTGTTGGTGCCTCTCCTCTAAAAGTGAGTCGATATTCATCATTTATATTTTCTATGAGGATGGCCTTGGTCGTGGTACTACCACAGTCTGTTGCCAGAATGGATCTGAGTATCATATGGAATTATAGATCAAATATGCATTAAAAAATGGATGTAAAGATAAGCTAAAGGCATGGCGAATATCAATGAGTCAAAGCGGTCCAATACTCCTCCATGACCTGCCAACAATGTACCACTGTCCTTTACACCTGCATCTCTTTTGAGCAAAGATTCAGTAAAATCACCCAATTGTCCAAATAATCCTGAAATCAATCCAAACACGATCGCGTCATTCAATGAAAAATAATCACCTAGCCATCCTTGGTGATGAAATGTCAAGATCACGACCTGTGCTGCTATAAGACCGCTTATTGATCCAGCCCATGATTTATTAGGACTGACACTTGGAAATATCTTTTTCTTTCCGAATAGAGTTCCAAATATGAATGCTGCAGTATCACATATCCACACTGCAAGGGTCAATGCCAAGGTCAATTGAGTGTTCATCAGATGATCAAATTGCCTAATATCAATTGCCGTACCAAGTAGTACGGATACAAATAATATACCTGCCAATGTTGCTGAGATATTCTGCCCTGGATTCTCTCTCATTGAGAACAATTCCCATATGCTGGTAAGGATGATGATCATAATAACACCACCGAGCAACTGATGTGCAGTTATGAGGGGCTGCACGTAGTAATAGTCTGCGATGAATACTGTGGATGCCATGCCCATCCATCGCAGTGGTTGGGCTCCCTTCTTCTCCATTAATCTATAAAATTCTCCAAGGGCGATCACAGTACACATCAACATAAAGATGCTATAGTAGAGTCCCCCCTTCCATATGAGAAATATCCACAGTGGTACGCCGATCGCATTGATAGTATTTCGACCTTTCATCATGGGCTTAGATTCCTTTTCTTTTTAGACAAGAACATTGATCCTCTTTGGTTCTATGCTGACATTCACTGGTGTGCTTCCTGTCAGCTCGCCATCCAGGATCAGAGCGCTATCCTCCTTTGGAATGATTGAGTATCCCTTCACTTGTCTGTATTCAACCAAAGGACTTTTGATATGTTCGCCAGTAAATAATTTAGGAAATAATTTCAATAGTTGTATCCTAGAACATCTACGAACTATGACTAGGTCGATCTTACCATCATCAAATTTTGAGTGAGGTGCGATCCTCATTGCCTTTCCTGTGTGAATGGTGTTACAGGCCACAATGAAAATAAAGTCTTCCTCTATTGCCTCCTCGTCCTCTATCAATAATCTTGCGATGCGTTTCCTACCCTTGATAACCTCTAGTATTGACGCAACATCATACCTAATACCACCTAGCCAACGCAAACTCTCAGCCAGATGCCCTGCATCTGCCACAAGACCCCAGCCTACGATATTAAATGAATAATATATTACATCTTGCGCTTCTACCTTGGCTATATCAACAGGACGTAAATGACCTTTTACTATCCTAGAGGCAGCCTCGATGGGGTCCAAACAATCCAGGTCATGCATGAAAGCGTTACCAGTGCCACCGGTTATAAGACCCAATGGAAAGGTCTTGCCATCATCTCTTTTTAACATTCCATTGACCATTTCAAACATCGTCCCATCACCGCCAATAGCACATAGGCCATCATACCCTGCGAGATCCAATTCCTTTGCAAGCTGTCTTGCATGACCTGCATACTCAGTGTGGAGTATGGTGATCTCTACCTGATGTTTTTGAAATATTGGCTTGACCTTTTCAAGAATATCCAATCCCTTCTTGGTGCCACCAGCAGGATTCACGATCAAATAATATTTCTTCATTTGGGCGTTGATCGATGTTGCATGTATTTTCCATCCCCCCATTCGATGACCTCGACCTTGACCTCTGTCGTGCCCTCATTAAGAAAATCTAGCTTCTTTGCAGCTCCATATGAGCAATCAAGGATTCGGCCCTTGACATATGGCCCTCTGTCATTGATCCTGAGTATTAATGATAAATTATTTGAAAGATTTGTGACCCGGCATACGGTGTTCAACGGCAAGGTCTTATGGGCCGCTGTCACGCCATACATATCATAGACCTCTCCGTTTGCTGTAAGTTTTCCATGAAAATCCTCAGCATAAAATGAGCTTACACCTTTCATGACCTTCCGATGTTTGACCTTTGAGTCACCGTTCTTTTTTGACCCCGTACTTGTGTTTCGTACTTTACTTCTTGTCTTTTTAGGTGATGATCCAGTTCCATACCTAGGTGAGCTACTACATCCAAATAGTAGAAACAAGAGAATGCATAGTGTTTTTAATAGAAATTGATCATTGATCATGGGGGTTCTGCCTTAAGGCCTCATATAGAACGATGCCGACACTGGTTGCCAAGTTAAGACTCCTAATGTTTGGATTTTCCATAGGAATAGTACAAGTATTTTCCCAATGAGACCTTAAGAAAGTTTCGTCTATCCCCTTGGTCTCACTTCCAAAGACGATGAAATCATCTTTGTTGAATTCTTTTGATGTATAGGGAGTGTTTGACTTGGTTGTCAATAGATGGTAGGAATGTTCATTTATCATCTTCTCCAGATATTGTTCTGTGTCTGGAAAATATTCCCAATCTATATGGTCCCAATAATCCAATCCTGCTCGCTTAAGTGTTCGATCTGAAAGCTCAAATCCTAATTTACCTACAACATGTAGCCGAGTATTTGTTGCTCCACATAGTCTACCGGTAGACCCGGTATTGGGTGGTATTTGTGGTTCAATTAGTACGATCGTAAACATTTTCTTTTAACTGTCTGTTTATTCTTGGCACACAATAGGGATCCAAGACCAGGCTGGTGGCCATGCCAAAAAGTGATGCTCCTGCATTTTGCAGTGCATTGACATGGCTGAGGTTAGAGACACCACCAGTTGCCATGATAGGAATATCGAGGCCGGACAAGGCCTTGACCATTTCCAATGTCCTTGTAAAGAGCGCTGGCCCAGAAAGACCACCGCCATTTATTGAAAAATTAATTTTTGATAAACCCAATTCTTCTCTGGTCCTGAATTGAGTATTTCCTGTATTGATGATCATCCATTGATGCGATGAACATACTTCGCCTATCTCATTCAAGATCTTATTTGATGTGTCTGGGGAGATCTTAACCGATATGACCTTTGATATATCCTCTCTTATGTTTGACAATAGGTCATTCAGTTTCTCAGGATCGTCACCAATTGTCAGTCCATTCTCAGTGTTTGGACAACTGATATTCAATTCATAGAAATAATTGGACCGTTCATCACTCAATACAGATTCTATCGATCTTATTGAATATATATAATCTTCAATATGGTCACCTCCGATGCTTATACCTAAAGGACGACCATGCGACCATAGGCCTGATCGAGGTAAATACCCTATGAAATCCTCAATACCTTCCCCTGGTAGACCTAAGGCATTCACCAGACCACGGTCTCCATCCAATGCCACATCCTGCAACCGAGGTCTTGGATTTCCTTCACGGACATCTCTCATGATCGTTTTGAAGATCAATCCACCTAGTCCCATATGTAGCCAAGTGTCCAAGGCCATCTTATCTGACTTAAAGGATGCTCCTATCAAAGGTGAGCGAAAAATAAGACCATGAATGTCCAAAGAATATGCAACAGGCAGGGGGAATTCATAGAAAAGCCCTCTTAACAATGAAAAGTGCCCTAGCGCCTTATCACCAAATTTCACTGCAGGTTCTAGGTCCTTTGGTAAAAAGAAGATCCTTTGATAGAGGTAAATGACATTGGTTATAATAGATCGAATTGATCGATAGAGGATGGAAAATATTTTAACTCGCAATTTTAATCCTGAATGACGGATTCAGTAGTATCGGCCTCGATCGTAGAAAGAGCTAGATTGATGGACATCATTCTTGAATTGGCCTGAATAGATTGTTCAGATCTTGGGTGATTCTCTTTGATCCATGTGTAATATTTAAGCGCACTATCGACCACAGCCTCTTGATCATAATAATAACCTATGGCGTAGGCGGCAGAGGCTGAGTATTCGCCAGCATTGTTCATTGCTATTGCAGATTTAAAGAGATCAATCGCATTATCCTTATCGTACATCAACTGTGACTCTGCCTGCATGAAAATCTTCTTTTGGCCTTTGGGAACGTACTTTGTACTATCATCATTTAAATAGGCCGCATACTCAGACTCTGGGAAAGCACTCAAGATATCATTCTTTGCATTCAATGATAAAATCGAATCATTCAATGATTCATATACAAAGACCAACGCAAACATGGACTTTGATCTGAAGGTCGTCTCAGGGTAGTCGTTTATGACCTTTTCTAGGTAGATTATTGATTCTTGTAATCGATTAAATGTAAAGGCCTCAAGATCTGCAAGTTGGTAATAGAGTTCTGGCTCCGTCCTATCAGGTCTAACCTTACTTGATACAAATGACCGCGTAGAATCAATTGGCTCGACCGGTTCACCTGGATTCAATTCAGATTTATTCATGGTCTCATGTATATGAAGATCCCTATTGGCTTCTTGGTATTCATCTATGGCATTAGCATAATTCTTCGCCATTGGGGAAAAGAGTGAACGACTTGACTCCTTTGATACCATATTAAAGTATTCCTTTGCTTTTATAAGGTCCCATTTGTCTGATGTATATATCTGTCCCAATTGAAAATATGCCTCGGCTGAGACAGAGGTTCTCTGATAGTCGTTCACGATGGATTCAAGGCGTGGCTCGATATCAGACATATCACCCTGCGCTCGATAAAGTTGTACCAGTTCCAATTCAAGTTCACCTGAAATTCTTGTGAACTTCTCATCCAACAACATGGCCTTGATCTTCTTCTGTGCGGCTCTGTAATTCTTTTGTATTCTCAATATCTTCAAGATCTGCAAGTGTGAGCTTTCTATCTTATCTTTTGATAGAGAATATGATATGACATTGTTGTATCCTTCAGTTGCCATATCATAGTCCTGCCTGTTGAAGGCCATCTCAGATAATCTACCATATATCACACCCTTTTCATTTCTATTCACAGTCAGTTTGGCTGCTTTTTGCAAATTTGACAAGGCAAGGTCTATGTCCTTTGACTCCTTTGCGATCTCTGCCAAAGAAAGATAACACTTTGCCTTAATATTTTTTGTGGTTGTTTCTTCTAAAAGGTTATTAAGCTCATTAAGGCCGGCACTCTCACTACCTTTTTTCCATTTACATAGTGCACGCCAATATCTAGCCTCTTCTGCCATCTTTTTTGAACCTTCACCCATAACCACGTTCAGATCATCGATGGCAAGATCATAATCAGACCTGTAGTACCTTGATTTGGCCATGAGCAGTCGTGCATCATTGACATACCTGGACTCTGAAAAATCATCGATCACTTTCTTGCATTTAACGATGGTCTTTCCATATTTATCCATTGCAGTGATTGGAATTGATTGACCATCCTTCTCCAATCTTAATTTTTCAGCTTCCTCATAATATTGCTGGGCATTATAAAATGTATTGAAATAGGCGCAGCCGGTAAAAAGAACGGTAATAGTAAAGATAATATAGGTTTTTGACACTAAAGACATGGTATTATTAGTAGAAATTTACTTATTTGATTTAAGGTGAAGTCAAAAATAATTTGATGACCATGGAAAGAAGCATTATGACCATTCTTGTGATCCTTCTATCACTGGGTCCAATATTGGCCCAGGACAATGAAGAACTCGAGGAATATGGTTTCATTGAGATCAAGACCGACAGTATGAATGTCCCATTTTTCATTGATGGGTACTACGTAGGCAATCATCCACTCAAAGCACCTGTGCCAGTCCTACCTGGCTTCCACGAGGTAAGCTATATACCACCAGACATACAAGATGAGAAAGTGAGGGACAACCTCACTGAAGGCATAAAACGTGTCTATGTGGCCGAGAACGATACCCTGAAGGTATTCTTGTTCTACGATCACTATCTT
>CALCSS010000132.1 GCA_937893835.1 uncultured Fidelibacterota bacterium | reverse complement strand
TCGCGACCCCCACGTTGGCAACGTGATGCTCTACCAGCTGAGCTACTCTCGCATTAGTGTTTTCTGGTCGCTCTTTGTTCGTCTGAAATTATGTAATGAATCTTCTCATCACAAAGAGGATTTTGGATAAAATTCCAGCATCCTTGCCTTAGACTCATGAATAATGTAACAGGCACCTATAAAAAGAAAATTCTCTATTATTTTTGACCATCCTACCATATCACCATCTTTGAGACCACATCCACATTCAATGTCAAAACCTCTAAGAATCGCCTGAAGTATCAAAATAATGAACGAGATCAAAAGTCCACCACTAATAAAAACGTTTGCATCGATACATACACCAAATACAATACCCAGACCAATGATCAATTCAAGCCAAGGAAGAATGATCGCAATAGTATTTTCAAGTCCAAATGGAATGATATGATAGTTGGATATATCTCTTGCAAATTTCGCTGGATCTAAGATCTTATCGTAGCTAGCATAAATGAATATCGCTCCAAGAAGAAATCTAATCATCAATATCAGCAAAGGATGCACCCTATTCACGATGCTCAACTCCAAGTCCAGCCTCTAACCAGGACTTCCACCCACCTTTGAACACCAGAATGTTATTAAATCCAAATTCCTGTAATTCATATGCAAGTTCTTCACTTGAGCCACAATCATCATCGCTACAGTAGATCACAAAAACTTTATCAAAACCAATCAGTGTTGCGACCTGCTGCGATAATGCTTCAGTATCATCATTGGCAATTGCACCTGGGATGTATCCATCTTCTAAATATTCTTCTGCCCTGGCATCTACAAATAATATGCCATTTGATTGAAGGCTTTTTGCTACCTCTAGTCCTATCTCTCTTATGCTTGGCTCATCAAAATTATCTTCAATGGCCTTTGTCTCATCTACCTTTTCAATAGGTATAGATTTCCAGGGAATTCCGGTATCTCTAAGGAGATTGAATGAGGCACCAAATAGGATCGATATACCTAAGATAACTGCTACCTGTTTTTGGAAATTCAAATCTATAAAACGAGCTTAATGGTTGTGCCCTTTATGTGGGTCTGGTTTCTCTTTTGATAGTTTTTTACGTTTACTGTTGGAACCTTTTGCTTTTTTGGGTCCTAGTGCGTTACACTGTTGGACTGAAGAATTTATAAATGTCAATAGGCCCTCATCATCCCCGACCTTCTTATTTAGAGCAATAGTCTCGAATTTTAACGTATTTACAGCCGATGCGACCACAGACTCGGATGTCTTCAGATCTTCTCTGTATTTTTTAATTAGATTGAGAACGTTTTCTTGATCCTCATAAATTGATTCAAGAGTTTTATCGGGGTCCTTCTTTTGTAGACGATCAAATCTTTTTTGAATGGATTTGATCTTTTTCTCTTCAGATGAAATATTGATGAAGGGTGTGTCATTTTCTTTTAGGTCAACGGTAACTGACAAAAGGTATTTTCCCTGTTTACCGCATGAATATATGAACGGTCCATTCTCCTTTTGTGGGCTATTGGATCTAGACATATTTGTACTGCCGCTGGTAACAATAAAATCAACATCTGGCATCTTATCCACCAAACCATTTTGCGATGCTCTACTTGCATTGATCAAAGCAACCACAAGATCCACCTCACCATCCAGCTCCTTGGCATACCGGTTACATGATTCAACAAAGTCATCGGCAACAATAGACAGGCATGTGTCCGGAAGGAGATCCGTGGCTCCTACGACTCCTACCTTCAAATCTCCTCTTTCTAAGATCAAATAAGGATCGAATAACAATTCACCTGTTTTAGAATTCTTCAGGTTTGATGAGAGAAAAGGAATGACTGTCTTTTTTTCCATACTCTTTAAAAAGTTGAGGCCATTGAGTATTTCATATTGCCCGACATTGATCACATCACAACCGACCTTCTCATACCCTTCTAGCATTGATTTGGCACGAAAGGTCTCAGAGTTCCTGTTAGATGCATTAAGATTCTTGGTACTAAAGAACAGATCTCCTGCATCAAGGATCAAGGGTTCTATTCCCGCAGCTTTCATTTCTTTAATTTTCACAGATTTTCTAGACAGACCGCCTAGAGGGTTCTTCTTTCAGCCACAGGGATCTAATTGACCATGGACCGATCCTGACAAGACCATAGTAATAGATCCTTGACCAGAGTTTTTCGAACAAGAAAATATGGTCAGCATCATGACCAATAATAAAATAGAGTACTTTATTGATGATCTCATTATTTTTTATCCACCACTAAATTTTGCATCATATCCCTTTTCTAAAAGAATTTTTTGAATTGTTTCACGCTTATTACCTTGAATCAAGATCTCATTATTCTTGTAAGAGCCACCAGTGCCACACCTTTTCTTTAATTCCCTGGTCATACTTACCATTGAAACATCATCGTGGGCCAGACCTTTAATAACGGTAACGATCTTTCCTCCACCCTTTCTATCAAGATGAAGACGGACCTTTTGTTCAGAGGGTCTTATATTTTGTGGTCCGTGCTCCTCTTTAGGTTCAGCCTTATCTCTTCCAGTTGAATAAACGATTCTTGAATTTGACATTTATAGCTCAAACAAATAAAATTGAAAAATGTTTCATTATAAACGGGAGAAACATACTAATTTTTTATGTCATTAGCACATTATCAATACCAGACTGATGCAATCAAATACCACTAGATCAATTTTATATTTATGTAAATATTATCTTTGCATCGGCCTGACCACGATAATAGCTCAATCAGATGGAAAATTCAGTGGAGATATTCAGGAGACTGGACTCTATTATCATAAGATACATCTTGATTGGAAGCCACCTGATAAAGATTATGACCTCCATACTCTTGACATTCGTGAGTTACGTTTTACATTTTCAGACATCAGGGTCACACACATTGATAAAAACATACTGGAAACTGCAAATGTAACTTTCTCAGGTCCAAATCTTTCAATGAAAGGATTAAAGTTTCAATCCAATGTTCGATCCTCTAATTGGATCACCGAGGAAAAGATAAAACGACTAAAAAGAAGAGAAAGCATTCCAAAACAATCAATTGAACTGATCGCAGGAGCGACTGACCTATTCATCCTAGACCATGACACACTGCCATCAGATATCAATGAACTTGTCATCAATAAATACATATCAATGGATGTTCCACCGCTCAATGATTACACATGGACCTATTCTCTTCAATTGCCTGTACAAATAGTTTCTAGACCAACGCATCTTAATTTAGTACCCAATAGGAATGCCATAATTTATGACTGGGACTCAAGGTCCTTTCAGATAGACCCTTTAAATGACTCTCTTTATAATTCTCCTCTGGTTGATTGGAAGTATGTCTTTGAGATAAATGAGATTACCCAATTATTCACATCAGACATGAACCTTGAAATAAAACCTGATACCTTGGATTTTGATTTAATGATGAAACGTGGGCAATTCAAGATATCCGGATGTTCATTTTCAGCCATGCCCAATGATATTCTTGAAGACAGATCAAGGATCTCATTGCCCGATATGACACTAGAGACCAAAGATATTGCGTTGAGTGGTATGATCGATGAGATACCCACCATACACAGAGGACATGGTAATTTTAGAGTACGTAACTTTGAGGTGAAGATACCTGAAGACCTAAAGCAAGAACCAGAAATACAATCCATGCTAGAGGTCATGGGAATCTGGAATAATTCCATCATGGTAAGGCTATTGGAATTTGAACTTAATATGCTAAATCAGTTCACAGGTGATATCAAATTCAAATTCCACACCCCATTCATAAAAATCACCTGTATTGGTGACTTTAGCATCAGGCAAAATAGCGAGAATCCAGATATCTACTTACATAATACTGTTATCAAGATACATCCTATTTCACTTGGAATAAGAAAATGGATAAAGAATTGGGAGCAGAAAAACGGTAGAAGACTTACAAGAGAAGGTGCAACGATAGTCTTGAGAATGGAGGGCCCACTAGAGCAGCCCTTGATACAAGGGTATTGACCTAGTCTTATTTTTTATATTTTAATAACCAATCATATGTGTCATCATTCTCATAGGTTTCAGTCCATGAATCGTGGTAGACATCTCCGTATACTGTTAAAAATATATGCTCATTGACCAACCTCAGATCTTGATATATGGCAATAGAATTATCCAATGGAATGACATCATCACGATCACCATGGAATAGCCATATGGGTAATTCGCTAAGCTTATGGATGTTCTCCATATCCGCACCTCCACAGACCGGGATAATGGCTGAAAATAATTTAGGCTCCCTAATAGCCATTGCCAGAGTTCCAAGTCCCCCCATACTAAGCCCTGTACAATAGATCCTATTTGAATCTACTCTATGTTCTTTCTCCATCTCCTTGACCAAAGAGATAAGAGTTGATACATATTCTGGTCTATCCCAGTATCCGCCCTCAGGACACTGTGGTGCAATACAGATAAATGGGAATGTCCTTCCTTCACTGATCAGTCTTGGTATCCCGTGTATCTTGATTTTTTCTAGATCATCACCTCTTTCTCCAGCTCCATGCAAGAATAAGACCAGCGGGAATGAACTATCTGTGTTTTCGTATTCAGCGGGGAGATACAATATATATCCAAGGTCTACTTGCTCTTCATTGTTCGCCTTATAGATGAAAGACCTCTCTAGCATATGATCATCTCCTAATAAAATATTAAAAATAAATAAATATGATACTGCATATATCATTTTAATGTTCTACAGATCCATGTATCCTATTATTTGACCATTAATAGTTTGATCGTCTTTGAATATTCATATGTTGATAATGTAAAATAATAGACACCCGTACTCATTTGCATACCATTCTGGTCTCTGCCATCCCATCTTATCGAACTCTGACCTGGGTCATGAATTCCCCTGTGCAGTGTCCTAACCCTCTTGCCTAATATATCAGAGATAGCTAATTCAACTTCTACTTTAACTGGTAGATTATAATTAATAATAATACTAGGGTTAAATGGATTTGGATACGCACCATTTATTCCATAGTCTAATAAGAGTGAGGATTCGTCTATCTCCGCATTACTGCAGTTTGAAGTGTCTTGTTCACCTTGATGTCCATCAATGCAATACGGATAAGGAGAGCATAAGTGATTATTTGATATATTAAAATTTGATTCATCTTCCCAATCCAAACTCAGATAACATATTTCTTCAGGCAGGTGCCCAGACAATGCATTATTTTGGACCCTTAGCCTTTCTAAATGTTGAAGATTTTCAATGCTTGCAGGTATCCCACCATGAAAGTCATTACCGTTCAAATAAAGATGAACAAGCTCTGAAAGTTCAAATAACTCTGTTGGGAGATTGCCATCAAATTGATTATGATGAAGGTACAGCTTATTCAACATCACAAGATTCCCTATTTCTGACGGTATAGCACCTGAAAGATCATTATTGAAAACATTCAAATATTCAAGATTGCCTAGACCACCTATCGTGCCTGGCAATTCTCCTGTAAAAGCATTGGTATAGAGCTTTAGTTCAAGCAAACTATTGAGATTGCCAATGCTAGAGGGAATTACACCAGACAATTGGTTATTCGAAAGGTTTAAATAACGAAGATTATCTAAGTTCCCTATTTCTGACGGAATGTAACCAACCAATTCATTATGTGAGAGGTCGATGGAAATCAAGTTTGAAAAAAATC
This sequence comes from uncultured Fidelibacterota bacterium, assembly GCA_937893835.1. Classification (GTDB taxonomy): domain Bacteria; phylum Fidelibacterota; class Marinisomatia; order Marinisomatales; family UBA1611; genus NZWG01. The sequence continues at coordinate 7,930 of CALCSS010000132.1, read as the reverse complement.
CTATGCTAGGTGAGATACTCCCAGAGAGTCCTGAATTTGCCAAATTCAGTTCAGTCACCTCTTCTGCATAATATAGTGTGTCAAATAGTTCATACACACCTTCACATTCCACAACCTCTTGGTATTCTGTGAAGGGTTCCATGCAGTCAGGATATGGAGGGCAAAAGGAATTACTATCTATATTGAAATTATATTGATTGCTGAAATCGAGTTCTAGTTCACAAATAGATTCAGGGATATGACCAAAAAAGTCATTGTTTTGAAGACAAAGATAATCCAGGCTTGACATATTGCTAATTTCTTGAGGTATGGTCCCAGATAGTTGATTGTTATTCCCATGCAATTCAGAAAGGTATGTCAATTGACCAAGTTCAAATGGTAATACTCCATCTAGTTGGTTATTATCAAAGATAAGATCGACCAAACTTGTCATATTACCTACGCCAGAAGGCACAGGTCCATTCAATTGATTGTTTGATAGATCAAGGGTCATCACATTGGTGAGATTTCCCAATTGTTCTGGGATGATGCCGGTCAACATATTATGACCAAGGTCTAACCCCATCAATGTTTCCATTGTTCCTAATTCTTCGGGTATGCTACCCTCTAGATAATTATTTGCCAGATTTAAGAACATTAAATTTGAGAGTTGAGATATTTCGCTAGGTATATTACCTGTGAGCTCCTGTCCAGATAAGTTTAATTCATAGGTAAAATCAATACTATAACACTCATCCCATAGTTCTACCTCGCCCTCTTCGCACTGTGCAAAAATGAGATAATGTGAGACAGAAAGGATCATTAAATTTTTTAGAATTAGCATCATATAAATTACTAATGATATCTAGATCTTTGTAGATACATGTTCATTTTATATTCTCAAGGTTTTCAATCGATTGATAATTCATCTGCAATGGGCAAGACTGGGTCAAGAGTTCTTTGATTATGCTCGTACTCCTTTATTAATACGGCATAAAGAGCCACGCCTAGCGCATAAAGCAAAGCAGTAATGAGGAAGATCTCAAAATATTTGAACTCCAATAATCTTAGCCACTCAAAGATCTTGGCACTAATGAACCATGAAGCACTCCATAGACTAGAACTCAGTGCACTAATAAGTTCTTGATTATTTTTCCCAACATAATTCATCATCAATTCATTCGAGGCTGGATGAGCCATATGCATCAATGGTTGGCGGATCACATATGCGCCAACTGCTATAATGACCGCATAACCATATGATACATAGATCTCCGTCAGTGACATGATGATCAGGCAAGCAATGGCTAGACTTTGCACAACAACGATCGTCATCCAATATCCATATTTCTTTCTCAAGGTTGGTACTAGTAGAGAAAAAATGAATACCAGCATCGCTGTAAAGCTTCCCATGATACTATATGCACTGGAGGAAAATCCAAAAACTGAATTAAAGAATAGATTGACAAATGGTATGGTCAAACCTGCGCCGATCGATATGAGAATGAGTGGGGAAATAGCTTTGAAAATAAGCTTCCAATCATAATACTCACGCAGAGAGAATATATCATTTTTCTTTTGTACTGTTTGTTTTTCATCTTCACTCATACCACGCACGAAAAATATTGAGGAGATACCAATGAGTGTTATGATCCATAGTATGCTGTGTTCATTGAATGATATCCTCCAGGTCAACAGATCAATATATGATAGCCAATCCAATCCACTGATGATCAGGCCTGAGAATATGGTTGAAAGTGACCATGTGGCTGCGCTCAATGATAATGCTTCAGTGCTATTCTCTGAATTAGTATTCCGAATGATGAATGGCAATGAGCACACTCTCATGAGCATCATGCCTATTCCCCAAGATAAGAATGATAATTGTATCAACGGAACAATTGAAAAGTGAATGGACTCAATGATCATAGCACTGGTCATGGGAACGATAAATGCAGCCAAAATAAAAAAGGGCTTCAGCCTCTTTCCTCGTATGTAGATACCCAATGGCAGTGCAAATGCCAATGCACCAATGAATCTCAATGAATTAAAGGATGCTATCTCTGGATCAGTGAAGCCTTGTTTACGTAGGTAGATATTCAATACAAGAATGAAAGCAACATGTATGAGACTTAGATTGAATTCCAGTAGAAACAATAGATGAATATTCTTTGGCAGAGAAAGATAACTGCGAAAAATACTTTTTAACATTCACTAGTTATCTTTTATCAAACTGCGACCAATAAGAGCTTCTTTAGAAAACCGAGCAAGAAGAATGCTATTATTGGAGATAGGTCAAAGCCACTTGATTGGACAGGTAAATTAGATCTAATTGGGCCGAGTATTGATTCAGTTATCGTATATAATAGAATAGTATACTGGCCTCGGGAATCATGCGGCATCCAACTTAGGAATGCCCTTACAACGATCAATATTTGTAGGATGGAAAAAACATTGCTTATAATCAATCTTAGAAAAAATCCCATAAATTCATCAACTTTTCATAAATATTATTAGCAGAAACTTACCCTACATCTTGGTAACAAAAAACCAAACATAACATCATCAATTATTATATATTGGTTAGATTTGAATGTTAATTATTAATGGATTCCTCATTTGAACAATCTTGACTACTTTTTTCTAGTTGGTGACTTTACCGTTGCAATTGCCTTGGCAATAGGGTGTATAGTGGCTTATAAACAAAGAACCATCAATAAAACGTATTATATAATGTTTTGGATTGGGTGTCTCATAGGCTCGATCTGGGAATTCACATTTTTATACTTAGGACCAGAATTTGTTCATTCAGTCAAAGAATGGCCATGGGGTCTGGGTGGATGGCCACGGAAAATAAGTCACTCACTATGGGATGGTGGGCTGTTTATGGTCGGGGTCTTTATTTGTGAAAAATATCTGAAGGGTCCACTATTCAAGCAATTTGAATCAAGTGAACTTTGTATTTTTCTTTCCTGGGGAATATTTCAGGAGCTTCTGGTTGAATATCTGTTCAATGGAAGAGTGTGGATATATGAACCTTTATCCTGGAATCCTGTGATCATTCCAAGACTACCAGGCTCTGCACAGCTTTGCCCTGGGTATACTCTCATACCTCAAGCTGTATGGGTTGTTGCACCCATCATTTTTTATCTTATCTTTCTAATGATCGCAGAAAAATATGACGATGACTGATCAGTAACTTCTATGTGCCAATGCTCCCATTGGATCCCAGGGGTCTAGATGAATGGCATCCTCATTTTGAAATAGATCAAATAATTCATCTGAAAGATGATTCCTATGGACCACAACCTCATAGCTATACTCATCAAACCATTTATCTGACATGATGTGGTATCCCTTGTCACCTCCTTTCGTGCCCCAACTATTCTCAACTCGCCACTTAATAGGCTCATTTTTTGAGTTTAGGTCAACTCCTGTAAATAGCATGGCATGGGTCATTTGACTATCTCCATATTCAAGACGTGCAGCCTTGTCCATTCCAAACCTCATATCATAAAATGAATCATAATCAAAAAGGTCTATATCCATGACACCAAGTTCACGATGAAAATGCTTACTAACGTCACAGCCAAACCAGACCGGTTCATCACTTTTTAGTGATTGGATGGTTGCCTCCTTCATTACCTGGCTCTCAACATTGAGGTATCGTATTGGCTTACCCTCGGCAACATTCCCCAAATAATCAACCGTATAGACCTTGTTATATTCTTTATCTGACATTGGACAATTGATAAGACACACATAATCATCAAGATCAAGACCAACATGATCCTTATAAAAGGTATCTGGGGTCATTTCCATAAATCGAATGAAATTCTTCTTCTTGTCTCTGGTCTGCCAGTTAAAGGAATTAGGTGGAGTGCCTAGGTGAATAGCCAACATCTTATAGATCTCTTGAAGCATATCATTTTTTTGTTCTTGGATAACCTGAGGACCTGCGCCAGTTTGAATTGATTCTCTGATGATCTTCGCATTCTCACGTAGTTTTCTAGTTATCATTCGATTCATATACCTTGAGTTACTAGAAGAATATGATTCTGGCATTTCCGACTGAGGGACCACACCATATTTATTCACCAAGTTGACCCACATATCCCACTGCCCTCCGTCTTGAATCGGATTGGATAATAGGTGCATCAAAAGTCTACTGCTCCAACCCTTATCCGCTGTGGCAATAATTGATTCCAAGAAATAGTTTGACTTTTCGAGTTTATCCCAGAACATGAAATAGCTCTGTGAAAATTGAAAATCCTTTAGAGAATATTTCCTACCTAGATGGATACGAAATAGATTCAAACCTGCAAAACCCCAACACCGACCACTTGATTTCTGATTTGTTGTTGGCATTTCACCCGTAACTACTTCAGAAAACGAGTGATCAATAGTTCTAAAATGGTCCCAGTCCATGGCAACTTCAATGAGATTATTGCGAAAGGTTGCATTTCTAATTGATTTAGCATGATTATCTGAGGTGACTGATTTGTTGAATGATCTGATTGTACTTTTATCTATATGGTTCATCATGTTCCTGATTTATTTGTTCTTTAGATCTTTAAATATTAAAAAATTTATATTATTAATACCTATATATACCCATTCTAATTATGTTGGTGCAATTCTCTTGGATTATTTCAAAAGCAACATCTTACCTCTCTTGATGTCAGAACCCGCCTCTATGGTGTAAATATAAAGCCCAGTACCAATGGGAAGGCCAGCATTGTCATTGGAATTCCATATGATTGACTTGGACCCTGCATTTTGTATTCCATCAAAGAGGACCCTGATATGTCTGCCCATGATATCATAGATAGTGATCTTTATATGGCCACTTTTAAATAGATCGTATTTGATGTTTGTCGTAGGGTTAAATGGATTGGGAATATTATCAAGGCCACTGACCAACATTTGAGAATCAATATCTGACTCAATGAAATTAGATCTGTCAAAAAGCATATATGTCTTTTGCTTTTTTGCATATGAATGTTTTATGGGGGTCACAATGATCTCTAGATTTGAATATGGCAGCCTTCTGCCTTGAGTGGATGATAATTCTAATTGAATATCTAGGTGTTGCCAAGGACCAATGGTATTGGTACCTGTTACCGGTTGGATCCATCCTCTGTCATCTTTTATCTTATAAAAATAGGGTTGTGAATAACCACTCTCGTTTATGATTGAAATTGTGATAATGCCGTCAGGGTCAATTATCACTCCATTCACCTCAGCATTATTTAAATTGATCGATGAAAATGGGTCTACAATAACAGAAAAAGCATCTGGATGAATTGATGGTATCCTAAATGCTCTGTACCAAGCATAATATCGAGGTGCAGTTAATTTCCAAACCATTGTATGGTCATCCTTGATCTCTATGATCGTAGGATTATTCACACCACCAAATGAATTGCCTCTCGTATAGATCAACCTATTATTATTATTTAGGACTTGAACACTTCCACCGGCACGTCCATAGAGATTAGTAGGTAGACTATATGACCAGATCATATTACAAACCGTATCTCCAATCACTTCAAATTCAATTGCACGGGATATCCTATGTCCGTGATCAAAGATCTGATCACTTATATTTCCATTGTCAAATAAGGTGAAATTACCATTATCAATCCTCTGAACATGGTGTTGGAAATTGAATAATAGATCATTACCAATACCTGAATCTCCTGAAACTATATAAGGTAGTGGTAAACTGATATTATAAATAATATCACCTGACGGATAATCAATCTTTGATATTCGTGATAAATGTCGACTTGATAAATATATCGCACTTTCATTATCATCAAAATATATGCTATTGGAATGAGTCCAATCATATTTCATTGCTATGAATGCATCTTGCCAAGTATGTCCGTGTCTATCATGGTCATCCAGTGAAAAGTGATCAAAGGGATTCCAACTCCAAATAATATCATTATTGTGGTCAAACTCAATAATCTCCTGAGCAAACCATGGAAACTCATTTGTTGTATCATCAGCTAGAAATCCCAGATCTCTAAATTCATCGGTTTTTGATATATTCGAAGGGATAGGGCCATTAGAAAATATATTTCGTAAGGTAAGATATGTCTCTCTTGGTGTCTCTCTTATATCATGCGGGTCTACCTCTTGTTCAGAGGACCATAAAAACTCCATATCATAATTGATCTTAGATGCTGTACGATCTGGATATAGGTCATCACTATTTCCATATATAGCACCATATTCATCAACGTGGTTGATCTTGAAACTGAATTCACCATCATTCCAGATCTCTTTACCCTCGCGATCAACCACGACACTATGTCTCATAGGATTTGGTCCACCAAAAATGGTCAGACCTGGCTGTATCAACGAATCTTGGTAAATGGTTGAATTGACATTACGAAGCTTAGATTCTGTAGTGATGAATATCGATGGTCCTATCCAATTACCATATTCATTCTGTTGGTTAATTGCCCTTACACGCCATTGATATATTCTATCCCATATAATGCTTGATCTATCAATATAAAGATTGGTTTTAAGGCTATCGAATATTACTGTTTCATTAGAGTTGAGATTCAACAATTCAAGTTGATAATATAATATATCTGGTTCCTGATCCCATTCAAATAGCACATGAACATAGTGTAACTCTTGGCCATCTTTTGGTCTAATTAATTCTCCACTGCATACAGTATATAACAGTAGTAATGTCACATATCTACTCATATCGAAATCTAGCCATCATCCAACAAACAAAAAACCCCACGGATGTGGGGCTTTTTGATAATAATTAATAATATTGTAAAAAGATTATAAATATGAATCTATGATTTAGAATCAGTCTCTAACTAGACCCCTATTTTCTAATTCCTCTAAACATTTATTAAATATTTTTTTACTTTCACTTGGGGAAGGTCCATCCATTGCATCATCTATCTTTTTTGAGCACCTAAGTTTAACCTCGAGCATCTCTCCACTCTCATCATCCTGCATTTTATAATCTTTTATTTGACTAATGACTGTTTCACCTTTGCCAAACATTCCATTTGAAAATTCTTTTTCAATTGGTAGCATATTATAAATGAAAAAATCGTACTTCTCACCATTTGTAATCGTTTTCCGTTTAGTCACATTTATATCATCATAATACATATTATAATTACCTTCTAATTATCCCAATAGATTATTTTCTTTAGATTAGTGCACTATTTATTTTGGCACTACGTTGGTTGCACAGGGACCTTTTTCTGTCTCTCCCTCTTCAAAATCTACGGACTGGCCTTCTTTAAGTGTTTTGAATCCATCCATTTTAATTTCACTCATATGGACAAATAAATCTTTTCCACCATCGTTTGGTGTTAAAAACCCATATCCTTTTGAGTCATTGAACCACTTGACGGTTCCTTCTTTAGTATTACTCATTCTATCTACTTCCTATTTTTAGTTAATTTGTATTAGTCTTTTTTATTTGATTGAAAAGTTATAAATAATTCAATTTTATATTAAAGAACGCCCCAAATGTACACATCCTCAATTAAAAGACAATAGATATCATACTAAAAATAATATACGCCAATATGGTGCTAAATGATTAATTAATCTATATTTTTAAAGAAAAATTCAATCGGATAATGAAATCGAGCACGCCAAAAGTCTTCATTATGGTTATCATTTTCAAACTTTTTTGTTATCCAATTTTTATTCTCTTCATACCCATTTACCATCATTAAAGAATCTACGATTAATTGATAAGACTCATACTCGCTATCCAAACCTAAAGTGCCATAGTCAAAATACAGTTTATGTAATTCTGAATTAGGAATATGATTCTTCAAATATTCTATAAATACTCCATCTAAGATTGACCAGTGTGTTGAAAAACAAGCTGCTCCACCAAAAACATCTGGGTATTCGCATATGCCATATGCAGAGATTAGTCCTCCCA